>NZ_JBBMXH010000019.1:0-55579 GCF_037996725.1 Xenorhabdus entomophaga | reverse complement strand
TTGCTGTGACATAGCCTTTTGTTCCTTTATTTCTCTATTTTTGACGACTTAAAGTTATAAAGGAGCGGCTATGTCATTTCAACTCATCATAAAAGTCGAGCATCGCGTTAATATTATATTTTTTTGATAATAATAATTATTATCAAAAAACTCACCCTCCCTCAATCTCCATCTATCTGTTTCTGCATTAATTGATTTATCAAATGTAATACACTCAGTAAGCGATAACGCTGTTCTGATGTTAAACGCAGATAACGACGAATCATCGGGAACCAGCTGACCATTTCAGAAACAGCAAAATGTTCAACTTCGCAACGCTATTTCCCCTCTCTGATTTTTATTCACAAAGAAAAAGTTTTTTATGATTAAAATTGGCAGACTCACTAACTTAATAAAAAACTAGGGAAGTGAGCTTGTTGGCAATGAAAAGAATTGGAAATGCGTCAAAACGCCTTAAAAAAACAAGTAAGAATAATTTATTAATTGCGGTTATTGCGTCATTACTAAACCACGATAAGCATTTTTTACTTTCCACAAATAACGCGGAGCCTGTGGTGCAGGATGATTATTTTGAACATATTGATAAAATTGATCAGGCGTCATTCGATTGATCTTATTAATTGCCACAGTTCGGTTTGAATCAAATGTACGCAACAATGCCCCTGCACCATTCACATAAGCGACTATTGTTGCATAATACAGCGTTTCTGGATTCGAAATACCGTCCAGATGCTGTTTTTTCAAAATACTGATATAAGCAGTGCCAAGGTCAATGTTCGTTTCAGGATCTTTCAATTCACGCACTGTCGGCTGCCCTGATTTTCCTTTCATTCTGTAGGCATCTCTCCCGGCCGTCGTTGCTTTAATTTGCATTAACCCAACAGCATTCGATTTACTGACAACTTCTGGACGAAACCCCGACTCCACTTGAATAATCGCTTTAATAAGGGTTTCATCAACACCATAACGTTTTGCAGCTTGCTCAATGAAGGCATCAAACGGAGTGGGTTCAGATCGATTGGTTAATTTAGGAGAACTGAAAATAGCTCTATTACCATCCAGCATACGTTTTGCTGTTGGTTGTCTGTTGATGTCTGACTGATGCCCTTTTTGGCCTGCACATCCCGTCAGTAACAGTGCCAACACAATATAACGAAGTCTTAATTTCACACAGTTTCCCCTAAATAAAATTAATCCCATAAAGGATATATAATTTTATCGGTAAGCCAAAAATATTTTTCCATTGCTTATCAAAATAAGTTAATCCATTGTTCTTGGGTAATTCTGGACAATGTGCTGTTTTTTTGTTCGCATGTGGTTCACTACTGTCATACCAATCAACGAAGAATAAAGGTGTATCTAACAAATCTATTATCAATTTTGCTGATATCACCTTGACTTCACACAAGTGATATTGATAATCATTATCAAAGATAATATGTATAACAAATAGGGTCTGCCATAATGAATAAAAAACGTTCTCTCTCTGCTGTACCGATATTTAACCTAATCATTGCGCTCTTAACAATGGTTTTATTCAGCCAACACGCTCATGCAGATAAGACGTTCAGAGTCGTTACGACATTCACTATCATTCAAGATATGGCACAAAATATCGCTGGTGATGCTGCTATTGTTGAATCCATCACAAAACCCGGCGCAGAAATCCACGATTACCAACCAACACCTAAAGATATTATCAAAGCACAGCGTGCAGACCTCATTCTTTGGAATGGCTTAAACTTAGAACGTTGGTTCGAACGCTTCTTTGAAAATATGAAAGATATACCTACTGCTGTCATTACCGACGGGATTACTCCTTTGCCTATTCGCGAAGGGCCTTACAATAAAAATCCCAATCCCCACGCTTGGATGTCACCTACAAATGCATTGATATATATCGAAAATATTCGCAATGCCTTTGCTAAACACGATCCGGAAAATGCGGAAATTTATAATCGCAATGCCAAAGCTTATGCAGCAAAAATAGCCCAATTAGATGCTCCGCTCAGAGAACGCCTCTCACGTATTCCTGAAGAACAACGTTGGTTAGTCACCAGTGAAGGTGCTTTTAGCTACCTCACACAAGATTATGGTTTCAAGGAAGTGTATTTATGGCCAATTAACGCTGAAGAACAAGGCTCCCCCCAGCAGGTTCGTCGTGTCATCGATACAGTAAGGGCTAACAAGATCCCTGTTGTTTTCAGCGAAAGTACTGTTTCAGATAAACCGGCAAAGCAAGTCAGTAAAGAAACAGGAGCCCGTTACGGCAGTATCCTCTATGTTGATTCTCTTTCTAACCAAAAGGGGCCAGTGCCTACTTATATTGATCTGCTCAATACCACCGTAGACACCATTGCGAAAGGATTTAATCAATGAATCGCTCATCGTTAAGCCACCAGCCATTATTTGAGCAACCCCACTTGATCGTTGATAACGCGACTGTCACTTACAACAATGGACACACCGCTATTTATGATGCCAGTTTTGATATTACCGGCGGCACGATTTGTGCGCTGGTCGGTATGAATGGCAGTGGAAAATCCACACTATTTAAAACAATTATGGGACTAGTTACACCTTCTCAAGGAAAAGTGACTCTCAATGCACAATCTATAAAAACTGCATTAAAGCAAAATATCATCGCCTATGTTCCACAAACTGAAGATGTAGATTGGAACTTCCCGGTTTTAGTTTCAGATGTCGTGATGATGGGCCGTTACGGAAAAATGGGATTCTTACGCCGCCCCAGTAAACGAGATCATCAGGTCGTAAATGAAGCTCTTGAGCGTGTTGGATTAAAAGAACTACGTGACCGCCAAATTGGTGAGCTTTCAGGGGGCCAGAAAAAACGCGCATTTTTAGCCCGCGCGCTCGCTCAAGAAGGAAAAGTCCTGCTACTGGATGAACCTTTTACCGGTGTAGATGTGAAAACAGAAACTGCCATCGTTAATTTACTCCGTGAATTACGGGATGAAGGGCATTTAGTCTTGGTATCGACGCACAACCTCGGCAGTGTTCCTGAATTTTGTGATCGGGTTATTTTGATCAATCGCACTGTGTTGGCTAGCGGTCGTACTGAAACTACTTTTACCCAAAAAAATCTGGAAATCACTTTTGGCGGTGTCTTGCGCCATATTAATCTTTCCGGTTCTGAACTGCACGAAGATGATGACCCTCGTTCATTGACTGTCATTACTGATGATGAACGTGCCGCTGTCTTCTATGGACATGACCACCATATCCCACCGCGGCAAAGCTCAAAACAAAAGGAAAACCAGCCATGATGGAATTGCTTTTACAGCCATTCAATTACAACTACATGGTAAAGGCCATGTGGGTAAGTGCCATCGTCGGTGCTGTTTGTGCTTTTTTATCAGCTTATCTGATGCTGAAAGGTTGGTCACTGATGGGAGACGCACTCTCCCACTCTGTTGTACCCGGAGTAGCAGGTGCGTATGCTCTTGGCTTACCTTATGCGGGAGGCGCCTTTTTTACGGGGATGCTTGCGGCACTATCAATGACATTGGTGCGTCATATCACTCGATTGCGTGAAGATGCAGTAATCGGCTTTATATTCTCCACCTTTTTTGCTGCCGGATTACTGATCGTCTCCCTGAACCCTACATCCGTGAACGTACAAACCATTATTCTGGGTAATGTTTTAGGCATTGCTGACGAAGATGTTTTGCAAGTTGAAATCATTACCGCCGTTTCCTTTATTATCCTGATGTTGCTTTGGAAAGATTTATTGGTTGTTTTCTTCGATGAAACTCACGCACGTTCTATCGGGTTATCACCATTACGGTTAAAAATCATTTTCTTCACTTTATTAAGTGCCTGTACGGTTGCCGCATTACAGACGGTAGGTGCCATCCTGGTTATCGCAATGGTCGTTACCCCCGGCGCAACCGCCTATTTACTGACCGATAAGTTTAAAAACCTGCTGATCATTGCTGTTTCCATCGGTTCACTCACAAGTGGCATCGGTGCATATTTAAGCTATTTTCTTAATGGCGCAACTGGCGGTGTCATTGTCACCCTACAAACAGTGGTTTTCCTGTTAGCGTTCTTCTTTGCCCCTAAACATGGCATGCTGGCTTCCCGCAAACGAGCGAGAAAGGAATCTCTGGCGTTGACTCAGGAAAGACGCCCATGAATACATTTATTGAATTAATGACTGAACCCTTCACACATGAATTCATGCAGCGGGCTATCTTTGCTGCCATCATAGTGGGTACGGTTTGTGCTGTACTTTCTTGTTATCTGGTCTTAAAAGGCTGGTCTTTGATGGGTGATGCGATTTCTCATGCCGTGCTGCCCGGTATCGTATTGGCCTTTGCAGCAGGTATCCCACTTGCAGTAGGTGCTTTCCTTTCAGGTATATTTTGTGCGTTTGCCACCGGATATCTGAAAGAACACAGCAGAATCAAAGAAGATACTGTTATGGGAATTGTCTTCTCTGGTATGTTCGCGTTTGGCTTAATTTTATTCACTCGTATAGATACGGATCAACACCTGACACATATTTTATTTGGTAGCATACTCGGCATTACCCAACATGAATTGATTCAAACACTGTGTATTGCCGGAGTCACGCTGGCTATTGTTTTGTTGAAGCGAAAAGATTTCATGCTCTACTGCTTCGATCCCAATCAGGCTCGAGTTGTTGGCCTTCCAGTGAAACTTCTTCATTACGGCTTATTATCTCTGTTAGCTCTAACAATCGTCGCATCCTTGCAAGCCGTTGGCATTATTCTAGTTATAGCCATGCTGATCTCACCAGGTATTATTGCTTTTATTCTTTGCCGGAGTTTTGATCACATGTTGATTGTTGCAATGCTTGCTTCCGTATCATCCTGCGTGCTCGGTACCATCATCAGCTTCCATATTGATGGTGAAACAGGGCCTTGCATCGTAATCATTCAAGCCATTTTCTTCACTATCGCTCTTATTTATAACCAAATAAAATTGGCCCGCAAAAAAGTGAACAGGGAACTCTCAGAAAATATACCTTCTTAAACATTACCAGCCCCCAAAAAATCCAATTAACAATCCAGAGCGCCATATCCAATTTGAGATATGGCCTTATTAATTGCTATTAAAGTCCTTTTTAACCTGTTCAAATGTTGCATCTATCTGTAATATGAGTCTAGCAATTGTCAACTTAATGAGGTGAATCATGTGGCAAACCGTGAACCGTCTATTAAGTGAGCATTTTGATGGCACTGAAATTCACGATAAAACGGAATTAGCAGGAGGCGACATTCACCGTTCTTGGTGCATTAAATATGGTCAACAGCATGTTTTTGTCAAATCCAACGTGAAAGAAATGCTGCCAGTTTTTAAAGCTGAAGCAGAGCAATTGGAATTACTGGCCCGCAGCAAAACAACCCGCGTTCCCGAAGTTTATGGTGTAGGGCATGATCGCAACTATAGCTTCCTTTTACTGGAATATTTGCCTATAAAGCCGTTTAATGCCCATAGCGCGTATTGTTTTGGTCAACATCTTGCAAAGCTACATCAGTGGAGCGAACAGCCTAAATTTGGTTTTGATTTTGATAACATGCTTTCAACCACCATACAGCCTAATGGGTGGCAAAAACGCTGGAATCAATTTTATGCGGAGAAACGTATAGGATGGCAATTGCAACTTGCGGCTGATCAAGGAATGGTATTTGGCGATATCAACCTCATTGTCCAAATAATCAGTGACAAATTACACTCCCATCACCCTCAGCCTTCCCTCCTTCATGGTGATTTATGGCCTACAAACTGTGCATCGCTGAATGATGATTGTGCTGTAATATTTGATCCTGCCTGTTATTGGGGAGATCGTGAATGTGACTTAGCGATGCTGCCATTTTACCCAGACCTTCCCTTACAAATTTTTGATGGTTACCAAAGTATCTGGCCATTGCCACAAGACTTCATTGAACGTCAGCCCATTTATCAACTCTACTATTTACTGAACAGATGCAACCTTTTCGGAGGTGATAACTTCATGATTGTGCAAAATATGGTAGATAAACTCTTATCTGAATAATGATGAGAAAATCTTATCGGCCTCACATTTGAAAATAAAAATCAAGAGAAAAATTTATATATTAAAGATGCACTTTCGCATTACCAACCCAATAATTTAGATAAGAAATAAGCTATCGCACCAATAATAATTGGAGATATATAAAGGGTAAAGATCTGACTGAATAGAGAATGACGGGGAAATTTAATTTTAGCTTCCAACTCTTCCTTAGTTATTCCGCTTTCCTTAGCCTGTTCCAGAACCATTTGATCTTCAATATGTTCCTTGATGAATTTAAATTGACGATACATTCTCAAACCAGATGCACTCATCGCTAAACCAACAAACATTAAAATATAAATAATGAAAAAACTGATATTTTCTCCTGTAATTCCAGCTATGCGATCAGGAGTTGGAGAGTGCTTCCAAAAGAAATCCAAAAATGATGTATTAAATTTAATCATGTCTGCCATCATCTTAAGAAAATCATTCAATACCGCACTAATACCCTCACCTTTGGAACTATGCTGCCACGCCAGATTAATCACAGAAACTAAAGTTGATAAAAAAGCTGGTACAAAAATAATCCAACCTAAGATCCGTTTAGCAATAGCAACATATCCAGCTTGTTGATAAGTCATTGACATTCCTCATTAGCATAAATTATTTTATTTTTATTCAATGATAGCTGATCGCTCATAAGGAACCAACTTTAATCCTATTTGCAGATTAATACTCTTGCTTTTACCAGAAAACTATTTTTTTCTTTGTTATCAATCTATAACGGGATTTAAATCACAGAGGTTGCTACAATCAAATTGTATCAATTATTATCATTACTGCGAGAAATATGAGATGTCATTTTGTTTATCTATAGATACAGCCATTTTGATATGAGTGGTATCAAAATTAAATTATTCATTTAAAAACAATAAATTATATAAAGACTACTTATAAAAACCATAAATACACATAGATGTACAAACGAAAAAAGTGCTCTATACAGCACATAGCAATGGATTTTGTGCTCGTTAGATAGGAAAGAAACCGCCGTCACTATAGGGTAGAAATTTACCCTTAAACTTTCAGGGTAATCAGTCAAAAACATCCCCCTTCAGCACAATCAAAACTCCCTTTATTCATTAACCTTATTGGAGTTTTAGTCTACTTTGCGCTCATGTCACTGTCAGCTTCTTTGCCTCATTTAGCATATTCAACTGGTTAGATTTATATAAACCCGACTTTTTAAAGCACATGGATAGCTAAAAACTCTGCATAAGCCACCCTGTGAATAATCTAGCTATCAGCCCGTGTGCGTTGGGTACGCGGCAGGAGCAGGGCAGCAGCAAGTGTTATTCCTGTAGCCATTCAGGGAATGGACACAGAAATATTTACTTTAGTTACAGGAGTTGACGAATTGTTAAGCATTATTCGCGTATTGTTGGGGGAGATAAGGTTATTAGACTTATCAATCTTTTGATAATAACGTTATAAGCGGAGAGTAAAATGAAAAAATGTCTTCTTCTTTGCCTGTTGGCGGGTTCGGCCATTTTAGCTCCAGTGCTAACTTATGCTAACACCCCCAGCGAGTTATCGAGTGGTCCTATATGCTTTACAACACCTACAGGGGAATACTGCGTGATGCCCCCACAACCCTTTATTCCTCCATTCCCTTTTTCCCCACCGACAAATTAACAGAATTGAACAGACTAATAAACCGAGTAGGACGGTAACATTCCTGCCGTCCTCTCATGGCTCACTGACACTCAATTCTGATGTACTCCTGCCACCCCAGTATCATTTGCTCTGAGGTGGCAATCAGAATGTAGTTGGTTGAGCTACGGCACGAAGCCAGCACATAATCCCCTACTTCTTATCCACTAAGACGCTCCAGATAAATAAAGATTTTTCTTATTTACCCCCTATCATCCTTATGCAAAACCCTCTATACTGCCAACTGTACGTATACACAGCAATCAGCATAAATAATTAGTATAAATCGTTATGACAGCAGAAGGACATCTTCTTTTTTCCGTTGCCAGCCTTGTATTGGCTCACCAGCTAGAAATTACACCAGAAATAGCACAGGGAGATTGGCTACATATGCTTCCTGGCGCACTTCTGGCTTCATTACTACCTGATATTGATCACCCAAGTTCAACTTTAGGTAGATTATTCCGTTTTATATCCATTCCAATTGCGCGCTTATGCGGGCATCGTGGGTTTACACACAGTTTAGTAGCTCTCATTGCAGGTATTACTTTATTTCAGACTGAAATACCTTCTGATTGGCCTATTCCAACTGATTTTGTCCATGCTATGGTTGTGGGTTATATCAGCCATTTGATTGCTGATATGCTGACTCCTGCCGGTATTCCACTTTTATGGCCATTAAGAATACGTTTTTGTATTCCTATTGTTAGAGGTAAGGATAAGCAACGCAAGAAAACTGAACGCTTCATCGCTGTGTTGCTGGTAGTAATTGCCATTATTCTTCCTCAACATATTGAATCTTCATTTGTTGGCTATTTAGAAAAATTTCAGTTGGATAAATTACAGCTAGATAAGTTACAAATTGATAAATTACAGAATCTCTATAAGTAACCAATTGATTGTATTTTCACTAAATCAGACCCCACTTGAAAAAGTGGGGTGCCCTAAAATATAAAAATTTCTTTTATATCCATTCTTATTCTTTTTTGAACAGCACTTATAACCCAGTTAAATATACCTTTTGTCTGTCAAATCCGCAGGAAATAAAACAGTAATAGATTAGGATATATAACTAATTAAGCTAGTTAGTGAAAAATAATTATATTAAATTCCATTTAATTATAAGAAACACGGTTCTTATGCTGATACCATTCTCTTATACACTTCATGGCATGTATCCGACAAATTTCAAGCCGCAAAAGCGACTGTTGAAAAAATAAAAAGGTTATCGATTACCACATAACACGGTTACATATCATACAGAAAAACCATATAAATATCGTTATACCCAATAGCTTGCAAGTTGCAACACAGCAATTTGCAGATATAAGGGTATAAAAGTTTTGGAGACTAGGGATGAATTTACCGCTCATTATCAACATACTCGTTTTTGTAGCGCTACTTATTTTATTAGCAAAAGCGGGCTCAAATAACTGGAGTTTGTCCAAAAAGGTTCTTATGGCTTTAGCCGTAGGTGTCTTTTTTGGGCTGGCATTGAACATCATTTATGGCACAAACAACCCTACAGTGAAAGAATCAATTAAATGGTTCAATATCGTTGGTAATGGCTATGTGCAGTTATTACAAATGGTTATCATGCCATTGGTTTTCGCCTCTATCCTGAGCACTGTTGCGCGTTTGCACAAAGCATCTTCTTTAGGAAAAATCAGTTTCCTGACTATTGGTACGTTGTTGTTCACTACCGCAATTTCCGCCTTAATCGGCATCGTAATTGCCAATTTATTTGGACTGAGTGCAACCGGCCTAATTCAAGGCACTCAAGAAACAGCTCGTTTATCAGCCATTGAAACCAACTATATCGGTAAAGTTTCTGATATGAGTGTACCCCAGATTATTCTCTCTTTTATTCCTAAAAATCCCTTTGCTGATCTAACGGGAGCAAATCCTACTTCTATTATCAGTGTTGTGATTTTTGCGGCATTTTTAGGCATTGCTGCATTACAAATGCTCAAAGATGATCGTGAGCGCGGTGAACGAGCTCTCGTTGCCATTGATACAATGCAGTCATGGGCAATGAAACTGGTTAGATTAGTTATGAGCCTAACTCCATATGGTGTAATGGCTTTGATGACTAAAGTTGTAGCCAGCTCTAATATTCAAGATATTACGCAATTAGGTAATTTTGTCGTTGCTTCCTATATTGCCCTTGGTTTGATGTTTGTCGTTCATGGCGGACTTCTGGCACTTATTGGTATTAATCCTCTGAAATTCTTTAAAAAAGCAGGTCCCGTACTGACATTTGCATTTACCAGCCGTTCAAGTGCGGCAAGTATTCCTATGAATGTTGAAACACAAACTCGCCGCCTCGGTGTGCCCGAGTCTATTGCCAGTTTTTCTGCGTCTTTTGGTGCCACCATCGGCCAAAATGGTTGTGCGGGTATTTACCCAGCCATGCTTGCTGTCATGGTTGCTCCAACCGTAGGGATTGATCCGTTTGATCCTTTGTGGATTGCAACTCTTGTTGGCATTGTGACTATCAGCTCCGCTGGTGTTGCTGGCGTTGGTGGTGGGGCAACATTTGCAGCGCTAATTGTTTTACCTGCCATGGGCTTGCCTGTTACCTTGGTAGCTCTGTTGATTTCTGTTGAACCTCTTATTGATATGGGCCGTACTGCGTTAAATGTTAATGGTGCAATGGCCGCAGGTACAATCACCAGCCAATTAATGGGACAGACTGATAAAAAGATATTTGAACAAGATGAAAACGTGGTATTAAGCAAATCTTAAATCGCTTAAATAACACTTGGCCTCCTTTGAACTCACAGTCAAGGGAGGCTTTTTTATAAGATTCCTGCCCTACTTCCTTTCTCTCAGCTACATTCATAATGAAAATCCCCTCTCCCTGAGAATCAAATAAATTTTGCAATATGTTCAAAAACGCGATCAAAAAAGCCGGGGATCACTATGACGCCCGGCTTTTTATCAGAAATAATTTAAATGCTTATTCAAGCTTCTTATCAGGAAGCCTATGGCATTATTTTATATACTCACCACTACGCAGAGCTTCAATGCGCTTATCCAAAGGTGGATGCGATAAGAATAGTTCACTGAAACTCTTAGATTTGCCATTAATACAGAATGCCATCATGCGACCTTCTTCTTGAGGTTCATAGCTGGTCTTAAGACGTTGCAACGCAGCAATCATCTTTTCACGACCAACCAATTTTGCTGATCCTGCATCCGCATGGAATTCACGGTAACGGGAGAACCACATGGTAATAATACTTGCCAAAATACCAAATACGATCTCCAACACCATGGAAATAACCATATAAACAATTGGGTTACCGTTACTGTTACTTTCTTCACCTTCATCATCACTGCTTGAAAGGAAACTTGCAGCAGCCTGTGCAATGATGCGTGAGATGAAAATAACAAATGTATTTACAATCCCCTGTAGCAACGTCATCGTTATCATATCACCATTTGCGATATGACTGATTTCATGTGCAATGACAGCTTCTGCTTCATCACGGCTCATATTGTTCAGCAGCCCGGTACTAACAGCAACCAGAGAAGCATTACGGCGTGCCCCTGTCGCAAATGCGTTAATATCAAGAGCATCATAGATAGCGACTTGTGGCATGGTAATTCCAACCTGATCCGATTGACGACGTACAGTTTCCATCAACCAGGCTTCAGTTTCGTTGGAAGGTTTTTCAATAACTTGACCACCAACAGAACGCAGAGCCATCCATTTCGACATTAATAAAGAAATGAAAGCACCACCAAAACCAAACAAACCAGCCATAATCATGAGGCCAGCAACACTACTTTGCTGAACTCCTGTAAGTGAAAGTATTATTCCAAACACTACCATGACAGCAAGGTTAGTGAGAAGGAACAAGGCTATTCTCATCATATAAATTTGCTTCCTTTAATTATCGAACAATTCAACTAAAAGTTAGGCCATAAGATGGGGGCTGAACCCATATTATTCAAGTTTTTTAAGATGTTAAGCGATAGAATCAACATAACTTTACAATATAATAAAAAAAGCCGGCTTGATAGCCGGCCTTGCATCAATAACGAATTCTATAGCTACTTCGTTATAGCCATTTCAGCAGGCTGATGCGCTAAATCTAACGCAATTTTTACCGATTCATCTAAATATGGATCAGGCCCTTTATAATCTTTTGGTAAATCATCAAGTGACTTGAGCTGTTTTTTCCCTTCACGTTTAAAACGCTCATTAAGACGATTCAACTTGGTTGTTTCATATTGCTTATTCTCTTTCTCTCTTTGGATATAGTTTAGAGAGTAAACACCATTACGCTCCTTCATGGTCTTATAATAAGCAATATCCTCTTTGATATATTTAAACTCAGGATCATTAGCAACGCGATTGTTATGCAGTTTGGTTAATAGCCCCGCCAATTCTGAAATCACTTTCGAAGAAGTATAATCCGCAGGTTGGATACTGTCCCAAGGTAGCGCATTATCTTCCTGGCTTTCACCTATTTCATTAGGATCTTCACCCGTAAGCATAACTATATCAGGCGTTACACCTTTCAGCTGAGTGCTGCCGCCATTTACTCGGTAAAACTTCTGAATGGTATATTGCACAGAGCCGATTTTCGGCCAATCAGGCTCTAGCATTTGATCATAAATCCGGTGCAGAAGACGGTGCATCTGAACTGTACCTTTACCAAAAGTAGGCTCGCCCAGAATTAGCCCACGCCCATAATCCTGCATAGCCGCAGCAAAGATTTCAGACGCCGAAGCACTTCTATTATCAACTAAAACAACCAGAGGGCCTTTGTAATATATTGCTTCATCCGTATCCGATTCTTCTTTAACTTTACCAATATTGTCTCGAATCTGAACAATGGGACCAGTAGTAATAAACAAACCAGATAGAGAAACGGCTTCCGTTAATGCACCGCCACCATTGCTACGCAAATCAATTACAATCGCGGAAACACCTTGCTTAGTCAGTTTTTGCAACTGAACTTTGACATCGTTAGTCAAGCCAACATAGAAGCTCGGTATATCAAGAACCCCCACTTTTTCCTTGCCGACAGTCTTCACCGACATCTTGACTGCATTATCTTCAAGGCGGATATTTTCACGAGTTAAGGTGACAATATGATTTTTTGCCCCTTTCGTACTTGGGATAATTTCAAGGCGGACTTTACTGCCTTTCGGCCCTTTGATCAGGGTAACAACGTCTTCTAAACGCCATCCGACAACATCCACAATAGGCTTGCCAACTTGCCCGACACCAATAATTTTATCCCCAACTTTCAGTAAATTACTTTTAGCCGCCGGGCCACCTGCAAGTAATGAACGGATAGAGATATATTCATCCTCATATTGTAAAACAGCACCAATACCTTCAAGAGAAAGGCTCATCTCTGAGTTAAATTGCTCTGTATCTTGAGGTGAGAGATAACTGGTATGAGGGTCTATTTCACGGGTAAAAGACATCATGATACTTTGAAAAACATCCTCACTTTTAGTCTGTGTGAGGTGCTTCATCAACATCCGATAACGTTTAATCAGTGTTTCTTTGATTTCTTTATCATTTTTGCCTGATAATTTGAGATTTATCCAATCAAATTTAATCTTGGCATCCCAAAGCTTATCCAGTTCCTCAACGCTCGTCGGCCAAGGCGCTTTAGTACGTTTTGTATCAATCGTATCACGCCCTTCTAAATCAACGGGCTGCTCCAAACGAGAGAGCACATATTGATAACGTTCAAAACGACGCTTTTGCATTAAATTAAACAGGGTATAGGGCAGCTTCAGATCGCCACTTTCAAGATCTTTTCCTAACATGCCCTTTTGAGCCGCAAACTGTGCAATATCCGATGCCAGAAAAACATTGTGCCCATAATCTAGCTGGTTCAGATAACGATCAAATATTTTCCCTGAAAAATCAGCATCTAAATAAAATTGGCGATAATGAGAACGAAGCAAGCGTGAAACAATTCGCTTACTTACAGTAAAATGTTGTGGCTCCGGTTTTAAATCTGGCAACTGGCTCAGACTGATAACAGCGACATTGTGATTATTAATGGTACTGCCGCTAGCGACATTGCCACTACTGGCGATATTATTGCCATTAGTGGTATCTGAATATCCCGTACTAGAAAATGATAGACCTAAAACGAAAGCCAAAGTAATGAGTTTGTTCATGCCCAAGTTGGCCTCCGTATCAGAACTTTAAGTGTTCTGCGCGTACTATCATTGCCAAACCAGTAGGTAACTGCACTCTTACACCATCTTTTGCAATTTCAAGCACAGAAGCATCCATTAAGCTTTTTCCTACGTTTACTTTGATTGTCTGACCGACTTTCAAAGAAGATACGTCTGTGACTGAAGTTAACTCAGATTGTACAGTTTTCTTTGTGGTTTTATCTGCAGGTTTACGCGATTGTTGCAGACGGTTTTGCGAACGAGATGGACGTTTTTCACCATCACCTGATGTTTTTTGACGACGGGGAGCCGGCTTTTTACTTACAGGGCGTTCACTCTTCTTTTCAGATACGTTTTCAGTTTCACGTTTCTTGGCACGCTGTTCAGCTCGTTGAGCCTGTACACGCGCTTTTGCTTCTGCCAATTGCTGACGAGCATGTTCAATATGTTCGGCTTCCAACTCACCACATACATTCCCATCAAGGTCAACACGTTGAGCTCCCTCTTTAACGCCATAAAGATAGCGCCAACTGGAAGTATACAAACGCAAAGCAGAACGGAGCTGTGTTTTACTTAAACACTCTTCACTCTGAATACGCTCAACGATATCCTGAAAGATCCCGATCTTCAAAGGACGTGCTTCACCTTCTGCTACGAAACAGAGCGGGAAACGCTCAGCCAAGAAAGCAATAACTTCTTTACTACTGTTCAACTTAGGTTGATTTTCCATGAAATTTCCTGATTACAACGGTTTTGCCAACCAGCGCAGGCATGAACAGGCGACATTATAATAGCGTTACTGATAAATGCCACGTCATACGTATGTTAAGTTACGTTCTGTTGTAGATATTTTGACACAACACATTGTCCCAAATGTTTACAAAGCCTGATCACCAGCGCTTCCAAGCCATTTTCATCATTCTCGTCAAACCGATCAAAAACCGTGCTATCGATATCCAAAACCCCAATAACTTGTCCATTGATTTCCAAAGGAAGAACAATTTCAGCATTACTAGCGGCATCACAGGCTATATGACCGGGGAAATCGTGCACATCAGAAATACGCTGTATACATTTATTCGCAACAGCCGTTCCGCATACACCTTTTCCTACGGGAATGCGAACACAAGCGTTCTTACCCTGAAATGGCCCTAATACTAGGGTATCATCATCCACTAAATAAAAGCCAACCCAATTAACATTATCCAAACGTTCATATAACAATGCACTCGTGTTGGCAAGAGAAGCTATAAAATCATATTCACCTGACAGCAGTGCCATCAAGCTGTCTGTTAGCTCTCTATAAAATTCGTTCTTATTCATAATGCCCTATAAAGCAGATAAGATTTTAACAAAATAAAAACAAAAATTTTACATGAAAATTTTCATCCTAGTTCAGCAGACTATTTCTGAGAAAAATGTACCACCAAAATATCAATTTCCCCAAAATATAAACTGTCTTTCTGAATTTAAATTTTCTTTAATTCTTTTTACCAGTATTTACTGGTAAAACTCAGGTAGGTATCACAGCTTATATTAAAAATCACTCCAATTTGCAGCCAGAATCGTGTGCTTGTTCATATTATTATAAAACACCAAATCAAGATCCTGAACGATTGTTTTCTTCTCTCCTGCTTATTATATATATAGCAAAATGAGGTAATTTATTGAAAAGAGAGTCAAAACACCCGCTCCTTATAATAGACAAAAAAAAGGCCGAGTTCACTCCTATACTCGGCCCAGGGAAAATGGCTCTGTCAAAGAGCCTTGCGCAAAAGTTGCCATTGAGACGTAGAACAACTTACCCTCTAAAGCGTAGTTGACATGGCATGATTTACCAAATTTTACCCCTTATTAGGTATTCGAAAAACCATTAACATTATAAATATTAATCAATTTTTACTTTTTATCATTTGAATGATCACATAAAGCCGATGCCGCTTTCTGGAATGGCTCTACGCTCATTTTTTGATTGGGACTTTCTGGATTATCTAAGAGGATTGTATCTAATGATGTTGCAATAACTTTATTAGATTTCATCAATTTTGTTGCCAGGTCATTCAACGGATACTGCATTAGTGTACTAGGATTTATCACAAATAGCGCCCCATCTGAGCGACAATCAAGCATCACCTCTTCGCGGGTAAATGCCCATTGCTTACCAAACTGTAGCTTGCTGATGGTTTGTATTGGCGAACTTACTCCCTGAAAAGAGAGAAGCAAAAAAGGCAAAGCCAAATATATTCGTTTCATTATCATTCCCCTGATATACCCGTTGTCTTTCAAGTTGCAGCTTTGTTGGCGGCATTTTGAAATCCATTAGGTTATAGATACATGATCTGATTTTATCGTTAATTTTTCTGTTAATGTACCCGGAATTTTACCAATCACTCAAGAATCATGCCGGAGGCTGCGTTGCAAAAATTGCCACACATAATAATGCAGATGTACCCAGGATAAGCTCCAGCCAGATATTGATGATCAACAGTTGATAACAACCTTTCCGCTTCAATTTGGGAACTAAAATATAACGGTTGATTAACGCCAAAAGCACCATGCCAGTGACCAAAACAATTTTCAGCCATAACATGGATTGGTATTCAGAAATAACGCGATTAAAAACAGGCCAACCCGGAATTAAAATCACACTACTCACAATTCCCGTTACAATCACCAGAAAAACGGCAAAATGCCCATAGAGGGAAAATTTTCTCATTGCTGCCATACTTTCTGCATATAAACCAGCAGCAATATTTTTACTACTGTCTATATCCCCTGCATGTGTGCCATTAATTAAGCATGTACTATCACGATATAAATTTGCTTCCGGTGCTTTCTTCAAACGCAAAAATTGCAGGCACAGCAAGAATGGCCATAATCCCCCAAACCAGTAACCCGCACTCAGCAAATGAACAACCTGATTGGCTTGCAGTAATAACCCTATGCTTCCTTCATACATAGCGGCATGACCAATGAAAGCGTGACTGGATAATAAGATAACTGCACAACTGAGCAATAGAAGGTTTCTGACCTTGGCATTGGAAAGGAACAACCCACCAACAGCAAATATTGCAACCAATAACTGCCATTGCCACACTTGCCCAAAAGAGGTCCCTAATACAGCCAGCCAAATATCCGGGACATAGATATCTTGCCAGCCATCCCCCATTAACCCGGCCTGAGCAACAAACCAGACTAAGGAGGTTATTAAAGCCAGCACTGTGCTGATTAGAATTCCAACCCTTAACCGTTCTCCCATCAGCCTCGAAAAATGACCAGAAGTCAGCATCACAGTGAATAAACTCAAACCAAACATCAACATGACGACGACAAAATGAGAAAAACGGCAGAATACGTATAGTGCCTCTAGAGAGATCATTATCTTACGGTAAAGTTATAAGCGCCTTTTGTTTTATGACCATCGACAGAAAGTACACTCCAGTCGACACTATATTCTCCCGCAGCGAGTTTACCTTCAACCGGCAGGATAAGTTTGGTTTTAGTTTCTGGATCAAGTTCCAACTTACCAGTTTTGATCGCTGTTTTTTCCGGGCCAGTCAATTTTACTTTACTGAATCCAAGTTCAATACGCTCTGAAAAACTCAAAGTAATGGTTTGCGGAGCAGCTTCAACTGTCGTGTTTTCTGCCGGGATTTGATCTTTCAAATGCGCATGCGCTAAAGCCTGTTGGCAAGACATGCCGACAAAAAGAACAACAAGAGCAGATAACTTAGCCCAAGATGAACGGATACTAAAAGTAGACATATAGATAACCCTTTAATATACAGGTGAATTTTTCATACTAAGACAAAGATTCTATATTAAAAGATCGGTTTAATCTGCGATATTCGAAGGGTAATGTCCTGACCTGTGAAGCACTACGCAAAAATGAGGGTAAAAACGAAAAAAACCGTAATTCCTGCCTTAAAAATAAACGAAAAGGCGGGAACTACGGTGAAAAAAGCGGTTCAGGCGAATTTATTTGGCGCTCTCTTAAGCGTGGTTTGGTGCCATAGACAGACCTTTCAGATCCTTATCCAGCAAGAACAGTGACTTGCCACTTTCACCCACCATATCCAGTTTACCCAGAATGGATTTGAACAATTTTTCTTCTTCATGTTGTTCAGCAACATACCACTGCAAGAAGTTAAAAGTAGAATAATCTTGTGTCATCATCGCGACATGGGCAAGTTTGTTGATCTCTTCTGTAATTAATTTTTCATGCTCATAAGTCTGATTGAAGACATCAGAGATAGAATCAAACTCAACCGGAGGAGCCTGAATAGCACCCAGCACAGGCATTGAACCAGTGTCACCTAAATAATCAAACAAACGCTGCATATGCTGCATTTCTTCTTGTGAATGCGCTTTCAGAAATGCGGCTGCACCTTCATATCCTTTGTCGCTGCACCATGCACTCATTTGCAGATATAAATTCGCAGAGTAAAACTCCAGATTTAACTGCTCATTTAATTTCTTGATCATTTCTTGTTTTAACATCAGCCAATCCTTCTAATGATTTATTAAACTGGGCGTATTATGCCAATTAAAAACACATAAAACAAAAATAAAATAAAAATATATAACCTATTGATAATAAATGTTTTATTTTAAATAAATAACAAGAATAAATCTCATTAAATATAAGAAAATAAGAATCAATTTTATTTAATTTAATTCTTTCATTTAAAATAAAAACTTTAATAAGAATGAGAATTGGTATTATTTATATTTATTTGATGTTTTTTTGAACCCTTTAAACCACTTGATAAACCCAAAAGAGTCGATTAATTTTCTTCCTAAGAGATAAATTTTCAGAGAGGCCATAATGGAGTACAACTTAGCCAGATTATCTAAAGACGAGATGGATAAAGTCAATGTTGATTTAGCAGCATCCGGTGTTGCTTTTAAAGAGCGCTATAACATGCCTGTCATTCCCGATACTGTCGAGCAATCACAGCCATCCCATCTACGAGAATATTTCCAGCAGCGTTTGCATCACTACCGCCAGCAATCAAGGTTTCTGTCACGCTTGCCTTACGAACCCAAAAGTCGTTAACAGAGACGGCAAAAAAGGTAACCACCGCTGAATGGGTGGTTATCTCGGCTATTTTCCGACAAATCTATCAGTTGCCTTGATTAATTGGTGCAAAATACCGGGCTCATCAAAAGAGTGACCAGCACCTTCCACAATACACAGTTCTGCTTCTGGCCATGCTGTTGCCAGATCCCATGCATTCTGAACCTGACATGCCATATCATAGCGTCCATGTATAATGACGGCTGGAATATGTCTGATCGCATCAATATGATCCAATAGCTGCTGGGTTTCATCCATAAAGCCGTTATTGATGAAGTAATGATTTTCAATGCGTGCAAATGCCAGAGCAAATTCATCTTCCGCAAATGAATCTGAATGTTCGGAAGGCAACAACGTCACGGTTTCTCCTTCCCAAAGACTCCATAAACGCGCCGCTTCCAACTGCACTTGCAGATCAGCGCCCGTCAGCCGTTTGTGATAAGCTGCGATCACATCTCCACACTCTTCTTCAGATAAGATAGATAACATACGTTCCCATTTTTCAGGGAAAAAACGAGAAGCACCTTCCTGATAATACCAACTCAATTCTTGGGGACGAAGCAGGAAAATTCCCCTTAATATCAATTCAGATACATGACCCGGGTGTTTTTCAGCATAGGCCAAAGACAACGTTGAGCCCCACGAACCACCAAAAACCAACCACTTCTCAACACCCATCAAATTACGCAAGCGTTCAATATCATCAATCAAATGCCACGTTGTATTATTCTCCAGGCTGGCATGAGGTTTGGAACGGCCACAACCACGCTGATCAAACAGCATAATATGATAACGCTCAGGATCGAATAACTGACGATGATAGCTTGCAATACCGCCTCCAGGGCCGCCATGAATAAATACCGCAGGCTTACCTTTCGGATTACCACACAACTCCCAATAAATCTGGTGCCCATCCCCGGTATCTAAATACCCTGTTTGATACGCATCATAAGCGGGATAGAATTTCCGTTGTTCCGTCATAAAGCCCTCTCTCTGTTCAAACAAAACGGGATACTCTCTCGGTATCCCGTCCATACTCAAAGATAGCATGACAAACTATTTACTTACTTTACTTCACTATAATTGATAGTTTCTTTTTGGCAATCAATTGTGACATTGTAACTTTTATCCATTTTTGAACCACGGACAATAAGTGGAACCTGCAATGCGTTTTCATCACCAGTAATATCGTTGACATTTACCCATGCAATCGGTTTTGACGTTCCTAATTGCTTTTTATCTTCACTCCAGCGATTAATGCGGTTTTGTAAAAAATCTTGCTTAACCTGCGCTGCAACTTGATCTTTAGTTAAATTTTTACAAGAAATAAACTTCGCTACACGATCATTTTCAGCGGCTGTCGCAGTAAATGAAACAGAAAGCAGCACCCCCACACTCAATAACCCAATTCGCTGAATAAACTGACTTGCCTTCATATTACCTCCTATTACCATCCAAATAATATGGATTAAAAGTTGCGATAAATTAACATGTAGTAGAAAGTAATTATGTGATTTTTGTTAAAAATGCGTTGCAACTATTTTTCGTCATCCTCAAACAAAACATGAATCTGCTCGTTACCCTGATGTTTTTCACGCAATTCCTGAGCAACGATGGCAATGGCTTCTCCACTTCCCATTCCTTCTGAAATGAGCTGATGGATCCTTTCTACAGCAACTTGCTGTTCTTCGTGAGATAATGCTGGCATACCTGAAAACATAGTTATAACCTCAAACCTGACATAACAATTAGTGGCAAACGAAGATTATAATCTTTTTTATCTCAAGTCAGGAGTGAGATTCTGTGATAATCTCCGCGGGTTAATATGTTATTTATCGTGAATTACCAACCGCCAACACTGATTCCATCATGAAGATTGCACTACAAAAACGACAATTACCTTATTCTCCCAATCTTGCTACCCACTATTTTGCACCTGTTTCTGCATCTCCCTGGGCAATGTTGTTACATTCAGGAGCCGCCGAACATCCACATAATAGATTTGATATTTTAGTCGCCGAGCCAGTGACAACATTTGTTACTCATGGAGAATCTACAGAAATCAATCATGATGGCGAAACGTCTTTTTCTCAGGAAGATCCTTTCTTTTTATTAAAAAAATCCCTCCAGGCCTGTCATATTCCCCCTCAATGTGATCCTGACTTACCTTTTCAGGGAGGAGCATTAGGACTCTGGGGATACGATCTTGGACGACGGATTGAAAAATTGCCGACCATCGCTGCCAATGAACTGGATTTTCCTGATATGGCTATTGGCATCTATGATTGGGCATTAATTATCGACCACCAGCAACAAAAAGCGACTTTACTGAGTTATCACGATATCGATAAACGTTTGGCATGGTTAGAATCACAAAGGGAAAAAAAGAACAATCCTTTCTCCCTGACAAGTCATTGGCACGCCAATATGACAGAACAGCAATACCACGAAAAAATCGCCCATATCCATCGTTACCTGCGGGAGGGTGATTGCTATCAGGTCAATTTATCACAACGTTTCCATGCTGATTATCAGGGAGATGAATGGCAGGCATTCACCCAACTTAATGAAAGTAATCGGGCGCCCTTTTCTGCCTTTATCCGTTTACCTGAACACTGCATTATCAGCGTTTCACCTGAACGTTTTATTTTACTGGAAGATAAGCAAATCCAGACTCGCCCAATCAAAGGAACATTGCCACGATTGCAAGACCCCGCAGAAGATCAATTGCAGGCTGAAAAATTAGCGAATTCACGAAAAGATCGCGCTGAAAACCTGATGATTGTAGACCTATTGAGAAATGACATTGGACGGGTTGCCCGCCCCGGTTCGGTCAGAGTGCCTGAATTATTTGTTGTCGAGCCTTTTCCGGCCGTACACCATCTGGTCAGTACCATTACAGCAATGTTGCCTGATGAATATCATGCCACCGATTTACTTCGTGCCTGTTTTCCGGGGGGGTCTATTACCGGAGCGCCCAAAATCCGCGCGATGGAAATCATTGAAGAACTGGAACCACATCGTAGGCATGGGTATTGCGGTGCTGTCGGCTACATTAGTTTCTGCGGTACAATGGACAGCAATATCACTATCCGAACCTTACTGACAGAAAAAGGAAAAATTTACTGTTGGGCTGGAGGTGGTATCGTCGCAGATAGCATTGCTGAAAAAGAATATCAGGAAACATTTGATAAACTCGGGCGAATTTTACCTCAATTAGGAGAGCTTCACATACCATGACATCGCTTTCTGACTTCATTCATCGGTTTCAATTGCAACTTCCTTCCCAATCTCCGCATCTAGCGGGGAATCAACGGAATGCTGCGGTATTACTTCCGATTATATGTAAGCCGGAACCAACGCTTTTATTGACTCAACGCTCCCAGAATCTTCGTTCTCATGCGGGACAAATTGCTTTTCCGGGCGGAGCTGCTGACCCTGAAGATCATTCACTTATTGCCACTGCTTTGCGGGAAGCGGAAGAGGAAGTCAACCTTCCGCAAGATAAGGTACAGATTCTGGGGCAATTGGCCCCTTTGGACAGCAGCGGAGGTTATCGTGTTACTCCGGTCATTGGGCTAATCTCCACTCCGGTTTCTTTTCAAACAAATCCGGCAGAGGTGGCAAAAATTTTTGAGATTCCGCTGTTTGACGCACTTTCCCTATCTCACTACCGGTATCTGGACATAAAACGTCGCAATCGCCACCACCGCGTCTACTTTTATTGGCACCAAAAGCAAATGATTTGGGGATTAACCGCTGCCATTATTTATCGGCTTGCACAACAAGTTCAAAAAACATTCTGAATTGAACATAAAATGCCACAAAATTGTGCATTACTTATCCATAATCATATCAATTGCTATTATAATTAAAAAAAAACTGTAAACTCCTTTATCAACACTACTAAATAACAGTAAAGTAGCGCGCTTTAATATAAATAACTATATCTCTTTCTTCTTAAAGGAGTCTGGCGTGATTAGCGTTTTCGACATGTTTAAGGTGGGTATTGGCCCATCCAGCTCTCATACTGTTGGTCCTATGAAAGCAGGAAAACAATTTGTCGATGATCTTGTAAACCAGGGGGTAATGTCCTCTATCACGCGTGTAGCTGTTGATGTATACGGCTCACTTTCATTAACCGGGAAAGGTCACCATACGGATATCGCTATCATCATGGGATTGGCAGGTAATATGCCAGCAACTGTTGATATTGATTCAATTCCGGGTTTTATACGTGATGTTGAGCAAACTCAACGTTTGCCACTGGCAAATGGTTTACATGAAGTCGATTTTCCTCGCGATGGCGGTATGAACTTCCGTAGCGATAATCTGTCACTGCACGAAAACGGCATGCAAATTCATGCATTCGCTGGTGATGAAGAAGTCTACAGCAAAACCTACTACTCTATCGGTGGTGGTTTTATTGTTGATGAAGAACATTTCGGCAAGCCATCTCAAGATACTAAGCCTGTTTCTTACCCGTACAGTTCAGCAGCAGAACTTCTGATGAACTGCAACAAAACAGGTTTGTCCGTTTCTGGCTTGATGATGAAAAACGAATTAGATTTACACAGCAAAGAAGAAATTGCTGAGTATTTCGCAGACATATGGGCAACCATGCAGGCCTGTATCGATCGCGGCCTGAACACAGAAGGGGTATTACCCGGCCCATTACGTGTTCCTCGTCGTGCAGCCGCATTGCACCGTATGCTGACATCATCTACCAATCTATCCAATGACCCGATGAATGTTGTTGACTTAATCAACATGTTTGCATTGGCCGTCAATGAAGAAAATGCTGCGGGTGGTCGTGTCGTTACCGCACCAACCAATGGCGCATGTGGTATCGTGCCAGCCGTCCTGGCCTATTACAATCACTGCATTGAACCAGTAACACCGGAACTGTACACCCGTTATTTCCTGGCCTCTGGTGCAATCGGCATTTTGTATAAAATGAATGCTTCTATTTCTGGCGCTGAAGTTGGCTGTCAGGGAGAAGTCGGTGTTGCCTGTTCAATGGCTGCTGCCGGTCTTGCTGAATTACTGGGTGCAAGCCCTGAGCAAGTGTGCATTGCAGCAGAAATTGGCATGGAACATAACCTCGGCCTGACTTGTGACCCTGTTGCAGGACAAGTGCAGGTTCCATGTATTGAGCGTAATGCAATTGCTTCAGTCAAAGCGATTAACGCCTCTCGCATGGCACTTCGCCGTACCAGCGAACCCCGTGTTTCGCTCGATAAGGTTATCGAAACCATGTATGAAACAGGTAAAGATATGAACGCGAAATATCGTGAAACTTCACGTGGTGGTTTGGCGATAAAAGTTCAGTGTGATTAATATCAGACATCACTTATTCCTTCTGGGATAAGTGATATTGTTATCTGTTTTTCACTATCCATTAACCTCAGCCCTGCCGGAATACTGAAACGGCGGGATGAGGTTATATAAAGTGTTCTGATTTTACGAGCTGCTACCCGGCAGCGACGGCATCGATATCAAAGTCTCCGGTAGAAAAACTTAATGATTTTTCGAAATTCTCCATGAGTTTTGCCGTTGGTACAAACCGTAAGGACAAATCCCTCTTCAGACAATGAAAGAAACGATCATCCTGCTCAGCGTCACTCAGCATTTTTGATGCATTCACTAACATTTCCGCCCTTGGAAGACGAATTTTTTCGTATTGGCGCAGAGCAGAAATTGGCTCTGACTGCTGCTTAAGTGCATGCCCCAAAACCGCAGCATCTTCGATAGCCATACCCGCACCCTGACCAAGGCTTGTCAGCATGGGATGCGCTGCATCTCCCAAAAGAGTAATTCTACCTTTTCCCCAGAGAGGTGAAAAAGGTCTATCCTGTGCCGGAACAGCAATGATATCTTCGGATGGCGTTTGCAGGATAATATCAGAAATAATAGCCGGCCATCCCTGATAATACGCCAGGATATCTTTATTATTTCCTTGCCAGTTACGGGCCTGTTCAGTACTCATATTCGCAGTCCCCCACCAATAGACTTCACCGTCACCTACATCGACCAAACCGATTCGTTTCCCTGCACCCCAATAATGACCAACGTAACCCGGTGTGATCTGCGGATGTTGATAGCGAGTAACAGCTAACCAACAGATATAATCGGCTGGGCGGACGGGTTTGTTCCCTTGAATATAGTCACGGACAAAAGAGTAAATCCCATCAGCACCAATGAGCAAATCTCCATCTGTCTCTCTGCCATCAGCAAAACAGACAGAAACACCATCATCCCTTTCCGTGATCGCGGTGACCTTAGCGCCGACATGGATAATATCCTTATCAAGCTGCTGTAGCAGAGCTTCCTGCAATGCCTTACGAGATATACAAACACTATCGAATCCGTTAGAAGACGAGATTTCGGGTATTGGTAAGCTACGTATCAAACGATCTTTAACGTTCCTGATTTCAAAACGTTTAATTGGCGCACCAAAGTGTTCCAACTTCAGATTAATACCAATTGAGGATAAGGCAGCAACCGCATTGGACATCACAGATAAACCTGAGCCTGCGGTACGTAAAGTAGATGCTTGTTCATAAACTTCAACACAATAGCCAATCTGCCGTAATACGATAGCAGCAGTTAACCCGCCAATACCGGCTCCGACTATAATCACTTTTAATGGACGATTCATACTTTCTCCGACACTAACAATACTTGTTCTTTAGAAAATTCACTCATTTCCCGCAGGATCACTTGTGCAACTTCTGCCACATACGGCTCTTCCATAATCTCTAAATGATCACCGGGTACATCAATGACATTGATATGACCCGCTGTTTTACCCGCCCAGCCATTTTTAGGATCGCGATACTCACTTCTTATCGCATCATGCATGGAGCGTAGTACTTCGGGTAATGGACGCGTTGCATGTAATAAAGTCATATTGATATCGGCCGTGCAGGCAGCATAATCCGCAGCTGCTTTCCAATTGGTCTTATACACATCAAATAATCTTTGTACGACAGCACGAGAACTGCCTTGTGGAATAGCGCCTGTAGCAATGGCGTGTTCCGTAATATATTCGAATCGTTCCTGCAAAGAAGTCATCTGCTCCGGCACCGTCTGCTCAGGGAGAGTCGCCCCTTCATTAACCCACAGTAATTCCCAGAAAAACCATCGTAATAGTGCTTCCTCATTCACTTTTCCCTGAGAGTTCGTGTTAAGCGCAACCGTGTCTAAGACAAAAAGATCGGCCACTTCTTCCCCATGCTCTTTCAACTGACGTGCCATCTCAAATGCGACAAATCCGCCATAAGACCAACCGCCGATTGAATATGGGCCATATGGCTGGATTTGGCGTATAGCTTCCAAATAATTTGCCGCCTGTTCCTGCACACTGGTCAATGGCATAGACCCCGCATCCACTCCGTGAGCCTGCAAGGCATAGAAAGGTTGATCCTCAGGGAAATGTTTCACTAAGCGTAAATAGGACAAGACATTTCCCCCCATTGGATGGACAAAAAACAATGGCCGTTTATGACCCGTAGTACGCATGGGGACAAGAGGACTGAATTTGGGATATCCGCCTTTTTCTCTGACATGTGTAGCTAACTGTGCGACAGTCGGGTTACTGACGAAAAGAGACAAAGGAATGCTGCTACCGAAATATTTCTCTACCAGAACGACCATTCTCATGGCTGTCAATGAAGTACCACCGATATCAAACAAATTTTGATGAATAGATAAGCCGGGTATTTTCAGCAAGTCCGCAGCCAGATCACACAATACTTGTTCATAGTTGTCTCGCGGAGCAACATCCTCTACAGCATTATGTCCATGAATGATCCGCATACTGCGTAACGCCGCATCATCACGTTTCCCACTCGGGGTTTTAGGCAGTGTTCCCAACCACTCTATTTGAGAAGGGAGCATGTGTTTAGGCAGAGTTTCAGCCAGATATTGCTGTACCCGCACAGTAAATACTTCGTTCTTTTCCCCGATCAGGAATGCGACCAAAAAACCGTCACTTTCACCGTGCTGTTGAACGACAACCGCAACGTCTTTCAGTATTTCATCAGCACCGGGCGTACTCGATACGGCTAATTCTATTTCTGCCAATTCAATGCGATAACCACGAACTTTAACCTGTGTATCTTTGCGGCCTAAGCAGAGAATATTGCCATCCTTAAGCTTCACGCCCAGATCACCCGTACGATACAGTGGCTCATCACTATCTTTGAACATAATAAAGCGTTCTGCGGTTAATTCTGGCTGACGGTAATAACCCAGCGCTACAGGTAAACCGCGAGCATAAATTTCACCCTGTTCACCAGAAGCAACTTCCTGTAATTGACTGTTCAGGAGCACGATATCTGAATTGTTGATACTTTTACCAATGGGTGGAAGCGCTGGGAAAGATGTCGGATCACCTTGCATTGTAAATGCGGTAATGACATGGGTTTCCGTGGGGCCATACTGATTCTCAAGGATACCGTTATTTATTTGTCCAATAAACAGACGAATGTCTTCAGTAACCCGGAGTTGCTCACCGGATGAAATGACAACTTTCAGATTTTTCGGGTAAGTGCCCAATGCTACTGCTGTTTCGGCTAATTGCTGAAGTGCAACATAAGGCAGGTAGATTCTCTCTATTTGGTATGTCTCGATAATACGCAGTAACTGCAAAGGGTCACGTCGTTCATCTTCATTAATAAGGTGTAATTCTCCACCAGACGTCAATGTAGAGAAAATTTCCTGAAATGAAACGTCAAAACTCAGAGGCGCATACTGTAAGGTAGAACGAATATTCTTACCAGTATGAGTTTCATTCTGCCAGATAACCAGATTCGACAGGCTACGATGCGGCATTGCCACGCCCTTGGGCTTACCCGTTGAACCTGATGTAAACAGTAAATAAGCCAACTGCTCAGGGAGGATTTCTCTATCTGGTACACGTATATCTCCGTTTATCAACGTGTCCGCTCTCATTGTCGGGATTGTCACTCCGTTGAGTAATTTATCGGATTTACCATCAACAATAGCCAGTATCGGCTGAGCCTGTTCTACCATAGCTTCAATACGCTGAGCCGGATAACTCAGATCCAATGGTAAACAGGCTCCTCCCGCTCTCATCACACCAATCAGTGATGCAACGAGCGTCGGAGAACGCTCAAGAGCAATGGCGACAGGGGTATTCTGAACAACCCCCTCAGAAATCAGCGCGGCAGCAATTTTTCCGGACTCTGACCATAGTTTTTCATAACTCCATTGCAGGCCGTGATAACGAATCGCTACTGCATCAGGTTGCTCCTGTACATTTTTCGCAATCATAGCCAGCGTTGATATGAACTCCTGAGATGGTATTTTCTTGCTTCCTCGTGTGAGCGGCTGGCTCAGGGTTGCCCGTTGATCACCACTACTGACCATTCTGTTCAATATGGCCATATAGGTGTCCATGTAAGTATCAGCCTGCACCTGTGAGAAAACATTGCCATCAAAATCGCATCGTAAATAATTTTGACCTGTGATGAAGTCAGTCATGACATTGAGTAATACCTCAAAGTTAGTTTCTTCCCACGGATCAAATGCGATGAGAGACAGGTCAGGGCCGCCAAATACTTCGGATAATACGTGGAAGTGAATGTAATTGAATGCGGAACTTATTCTTGCCCCTTCGCCTGCCACCTGCTGGATAGCATTAAGTGGATATTTACGGTATGGCGCATGACGCTGTTCAGCACTGAATACAGAATGAATACACTCTTTCCATGTTTTGTCAGCCAGAGAGAAACGCACGGGTAATGTATTAAGAAACAAGCCCAGCGTTTGCTCTGAATTCTGTGCATCAGGCCTACCATGGGTAACCAATCCCGTCGCGATTTCATCCTGATTCGCAAACATAGCCACAGTTAAACAATGTGCAGCAAAGAAAACCGATTTAATTGAAACATGTTCCTGTTGCACCAGACTTTTCAGTTTTCTTTCAATTTCTTCTGGAATGATTGCCTTTTTCGTGAAAGTCTGGTTTGTTGGCAAACTTTCGTACAATCGGTATCCGGGGAATTGCGTACGGGGAAGTCCATTAAACATCGCCTTCCAGAACGTGCTGTGTTTCTGATCCTGTAATGCGTGAAGCTCATCCTGTATATATAGCGCAGGTGATGGAAGTACATCCGTCTCAGAAAAATACCTGCCATCATTAAGGTAACGAGAGAATAATTCACGCACCAAATTTGCCACACTACCGCCATCCAGAATGGCATGATGGAAACTAAATACCATCTCTATAGCCTTTGCGGTTCTGAACAAGCAGATGTGATACAAAGGCGCACAATCAAAATGATAGTCCTGACGACTTCTTTTTTTCATGCACTCTTTAATAAGTTGTTCAGACTCAATCAATGGCAATAAGCTAACATCTTGAATCACTACTGCATGGTCAAGATCGATATTGCGATTAATGACCTGCAAGGGCTCGCTGAAATCAGCCAGATTAAAGTGTGAACGAAGAGCCGGGTGACGTTGGATAGTCGCTGCCGCACTTTTACGGAAGATTTCAGGTTTCCACTCTCCTTTCAGCGTATAGCGGAAAACATCCTTATAAGTGCCTGAACTTTTGCTCTGCTGGCTATGATATATCAGGCCGAGTTGAAGTTGGGTGGCAGGGAACGCATCAACATATTGAGAAAGTTTCGCACGCTCTTTTTCTTTGATCAGTGCAAAGGGCAGTAACTCAATGGTTTTTTGAGCTTTATGACCGGTGTCAATTTGTTGGCTTAACTCGGCTATCGTCAAATGTTGTGACAACTGAGAAAGAGTCACATTCATTCCCGACTTTTCAGCTTCAGAACGCACTTTCAACATTAAGATGGAGTCACCTCCTAATGTGTAAAAATTATCCTGCACACTGAGTTGTTCGATCTTCAATACCCGTTTCCAAATTTCTGACAATTGATATTCAGTTTCAGTCTGAGCATCATCATGGCGACCCGAAACTTCTGTTTTCACCAATGTACTAAGAGCACCACGATCGACTTTACCGTTTGGGGTAAGAGGAATAGAAGGAACCTGAAAAAATTTCAGTGGAACCATGAAATCGGGTAAAAATTCCAGTAAAGTTTCACGTAGTTTCTCAGAAGTAACACTCTGGTTATTGGTAACATAATAGGCACAAAGGTAAGCATCACCATCATTATTCTTTTGTGGTAAAACTTCAGCTTGGGTAATTCCGGGAATGCGTTCGAGCGTGTTCTGCACTTCCCCCAATTCAATGCGGTTACCTCTGATCTTCACCTGATTATCAATTCTGCCCAAATATTCGATGCTGCCGTCCGATAACCACCTTGCTAAATCGCCTGTGCGATACCAGCGCTGCTCTCCATCCCGAATGAATTTCTCATCAGTTAATTCTGGCTTATTGTGATAACCACGGGCCAACCCGATACCGCTGATCTGTAGTTCACCTGCAATGCCGATTGATTGTCGGGTGTCATGCTGAGACATAACCCTCAGTGAAATATTGTTGATCGGAAAACCAATGGGGACGCGATTGATAACAGCGTTATTTTCAGGAAAAAACTCGAAATACGATACATCCACGGTGGCTTCTGTTGGACCATACAGGTTGATCAAAGCCGGTGCATTTAAACCAAAGGTGGAAAAGATTTTACGGAACTGATTAACCCGTGCAGGAGGAAGTGCTTCACCGCTGGTGAACACACGGCGCAGACTGGTTAATTTATCCACTAATTCAGGTTCAGCCTCCAAAATATCTAAGAAAGGCTGGAGCATAGAGGGAACAAAGTGCAATGTAGTCACATTATGCAGACTGATTGCTTTTATTATTTCCAATGGGTCTTTGTGAGCACCGGGTGGCAATAAGTGGACAGCAGCCCCAGAAACAGACCACCAAAATAATTCCCAAACGGATACATCAAATGAAATTGGTGTTTTTTGTAGTATCACATCGGTATTATTCAGTGGATAACGTTCCTGCATCCACTCAATCCGATTTACCGCTGAATAATGATCGATCATGACTCCTTTAGGTTGCCCGGTGGAGCCTGATGTATAAATCATATATGCCAGAGAATCGGCTGTAGATAAATTAGGCTGTTTTACACTTTCTTGAGCGGAAATGTTATTACCATCAATGACAATATAAGATTTAGCGATTAAAGGCTGATTAGCTTTGTCGGATATGATGACTTCGACACCGCTGTCACTCAGCATATAATCAATCCGCTCCTGCGGATAATTGGGATCGATAGGCAGATAAGCCGCGCCTGCTTTTAATACAGCAAAAATAGCTGTAAGCATATCCGTACTACGATCCATTAAGATTGCAACGATGTCGCCTTTCCGCACGTTCTCTTTCAGTAACACCGTAACCATATTGTCTATGCGGGTCTGGAACTGAGTATAAGTCAGCGTAGGTTGCTCACCAGAATTTACGATAGCGACTGCTTTTCCGTGTAATGAAACCTGAGTATCAAATAACGTTGATAAAGTCTCTTGTTTCGAGAATTCTGCAATGGGTCCTTGCTCAAAAAGAGCCAGTTGAGTCATTTCTTCCGCCGAAGAGAGGTTTACTTCCGAGACAGTTTGTGTTGGTGATGCAATAAACTGTTCGATAATACGCTCTAAGGAAGCAGTAAGGATTTCAAATGTATAATTTTCATCGAAAATATCGACAGCTCCGGCGATGTCAATAGTGACATCATTATCGTTCCCATCGGTACAGATATAGATCGCTATTGCGTCATCTTCATGAGCCGGCGCATAGTTACCTTCACTTTTATAGGTATAACAGGAAGCATCTACGGTGGGAAAGCGGTTATAAGATACAGTGACGTCGAAATATCGACGTTTTGTTGTCCCCATAGACTTAAGCAAACGCCCGAGAGGAATATGCTCAAACTTTTTCAGTTTTGTGGTGTCTGTTTTAATACGAGCCGCTAGATCAATAAGGGTATCATCTTCTTCTACCGCAATGGCAAGTGGCAGCGTATTAGCCCAATGACCAGCCATATCAAGTTGATTATTGCGACGGTTGAGTAAAGGAACACCTATTGTTATCTCGGTACTGTTATGTAACCGTGACAATAAGATAGCTACCGCAGACATAATAACTTGGTAGGGACTAATTCCCTGAGATATCGTTTTTGCAACCTCAGACTTAGCCAATATATATCGGTGACGCATGAAGCGGGAAAGATTACTTTTCTTTCCACGATTAAAAAAAATGGGCTCATTGCATTGAGTAAATTCAGCCAGCTCCGTTATTTGCTGTTCTATTTCCGGCTGTGACAAAGTTATTTCTTGTTCAATTACTGCTGAAATATACTTCTCATAATCTTTATACAATATTCCTTGATTAAGATCATTGTTTTGGTAGAAATGTAGAATTTTTTCTGCTAATTGGTTTATTCCCCAGCCATCACAAATAATATGGTGAACACGAATAAAAATAGCAGTGCCATCATTTTGTAGATTTCGTAACAGAGCAATCTCAATGAGCGATTCGTCATTCAGATTAAAAACTCGCTCTGACCACTTACTGAAGTGTACAGTAATATCTTCATTTTTGGCATCAATGACTTTCACTTGATTAACTGCTATATCTTGTATTTGCTGACCCAACACTTCTGCCTGTTCAACGATACGCAATTTGCATGCAACGTCTTGATTAATAAAATCATTAACTGAATTAACAAGTTTTTCAAAGTTAATATTTTCTTTTAATATCCTCGCTATGGATATAGTGAACTGACCGCTTTCTGGATTACGTTGAGTTTCATAGTATATTTCTTTTTGATACTGGGTAAGAGGTACAACTTGTAATCTGTTCATAACTATTCACATCATGATTAGGGCGTTTGATTTTATTCATTACTTTTTACTTGGCACAATAATTCCACTTTCCTTGGAACAATATTTGTTAATTTGCATTACATCGAATCATTTATTAGCGTACCTTAGTAATGAACAACAGAAAATAATTTATAATTGGCAGTTCTGATTAATAAGTGCAATTTTTCATAAGGGCAATCAGTCGCTATAGCAGGCATCTTTCCCACCAAAGGAAAATATTCCATGATCGATAAACAACTGACTGAAACAGAAAGATACCAGATTTTCAATTTAAAAAAAGAAGGATTTTCACAATATGCCATTGCTGAATCACTTAATTTAAATCCATCAGTCATCAGCAGGAAATTGAAGGGAAATAAGCAGGCTCAGGAATTTTATTCTGAAAAGTCTCAGCTTAATGTATTAACTCACCATCATTTTTCTAATAAAGCGGTGAAAATTACACCAGAGATATAAAATCCACTCGCAGCCAATTTATCATACAGAGCCTGCAAGATATGGCCTTTATCTCCACAGATGTGCTCCAGTGAATCCTTTCACCAACGATTTTGCGATCATCTGTATTTTTACTGCCAATTTTCGACGGGCAGTTCCCAACAATTATTGATATACCAAATTCTAGTTGAAACAATATCCCTACCATTTGGTAGTGATATTTTTTGGCTGAAACGGATCACCAAAGCACATTATTTTCTATTTTACCGTAAAAACATCACGAACTTTTTATGTAAAGATTAATAAAATGTTACCGGAAACAGTTAAAAACACTTTAAAACACACTAAAAACTAAAATAAAAATCTAATATTTAAAATAAAAAGATATAAAATCTCGTTTTGAACTATCAAAACAGCCTATCTAAATTTTTCTGACTGACAGCAATTTTCTCGAAGGTTTCAAATGATAATCTAGCGACATATTTTCTTATGTAACGAAATATAAAACCGTAAGAAATGAAATATTGAGATAGATTCTCGATAAGGTTTTATGTTTACAACTATCATGTTTATTGATAGTTGATTAGCTACATTAGAAATATTGAGTGTGAACTTACAGTAGGCCTGAGTTCAATTGTTACAGAAAGGGGAAAACAAGTGAGTATAGCCATTATGATTGGCACACATGGGGCTGCAGCAGAACAACTGCTTCATACTGCAGAGATGTTGATTGGAGAACAGGAGAACGTTTCTTATATCGACTTCGTACCCGGTGAAAATGCCGATACATTATTCGATAAGTACAACAAAAAACTGGAATCGCTCGATACAGAACAAGGGGTTTTGTTTTTTGTCGATACTTGGGGTGGTAGCCCATTCAATGCGGCAAACCGTATTGCCGTCGATAAAGACAACTACGAAATAATCACGGGTGTAAATGTCCCGATGTTAGTTGAAGCCTTCATGTGCCGTGACGACGGTCCCTCAATGGAAGAACTGGTTGCTGTTGCATTAGAAACAGGGAAAGAAGGCATCCGGGCCCTAAAAACCGAACAAACTGAAGAACCCGCAAAACCTGAACCAGTTAAACAGGCAGCGCCTGCCGTAACATCAATTTCAGCGCCTGCTGCGGGCGGCCATATGAAGATAGCTCTCGCGCGTATTGACGATCGCCTTATTCACGGTCAGGTTGCTACCCGTTGGACGAAAGAAACCAACGTCAAGCGTATTATTGTTGTCAGTGATGAAGTTGCTCAAGATACCGTACGTTCTACTCTGTTGAAACAAGTCGCACCTCCCGGCGTCAGTGCACACGTCGTGGATGTTGCTAAGTGTGTTCGTGTTTACAACAACCCTAAATATGCGGGTGAGCGCGTCATGCTGCTATTCACCAACCCGACAGATGTCCTGCGCATTGTAGAAGGAGGAGTTACTCTCGAATCCGTAAATATTGGTGGTATGGCTTTCCGTCAGGGAAAAACCCAAATCAACAACGCGATTTCTGTTGATAATACTGACATCGAAGCCTTTGGAAAACTGAGTTCTCATGGCATCGAACTTGAAGCTCGCAAAGTCGCCAGTGATACCCGTTTAAATATGATGGATCTGCTGAAAAAAGTTTAAAAACAAAAACAGATGTCATTTTATTAACCATTACTCAATAACAAAATTCTTACCAAATTACATTTGGTTACAGGAGAAAAACAATGGAAATTACCGTTGTTCAACTTGTGTTGATATTCATCGTTGCCTGTGTCGCAGGCATGGGATCTATTCTTGATGAATTTCAATTTCACCGTCCATTAATTGCCTGTACATTAGTCGGCTTAGTGCTTGGCGATATGAAAACCGGCATCATCATCGGCGGTACACTGGAAATGATCGCGCTTGGCTGGATGAATATCGGTGCGGCAGTCGCCCCTGATGCAGCTTTAGCCTCCATCATTTCGACCATTCTGGTCATCGCAGGCGGGCAAGATGTCGGTGCCGGTATCGCACTGGCGATTCCGCTGGCTGCGGCAGGACAGGTTCTGACCATTATCGTTCGTACTCTGACTGTTGGTTTCCAGCACGCAGCAGATAAGGCGGCAGAAAACGGTAATCTTCGAGCAATCAGCATCATTCATATTTCAGCCCTGATGTTACAGGCTATGCGCATTGCCATCCCTGCTCTGATTGTTGCGATATCCGTAGGAACCTCTGAAGTTCAGACCATGCTGAACTCCATCCCACAAGTCGTTACCAGTGGTCTGAATATCGCCGGTGGCATGATTGTGGTGGTTGGTTATGCAATGGTAATTAACATGATGCGTGCTGGTTACCTGATGCCATTCTTCTACCTTGGTTTCGTCACTGCCGCTTTCACTAATTTCAACCTGGTTGCATTAGGTGTCATTGGTATCGTTATGGCAATCCTGTATATCCAGCTTAGCCCTAAATACAACCAATCACAGGCAGCCGCTTCTGCTGGCAATACCTCAAACGACCTTGATAACGAATTAGATTAAGAGGATAAACAATATGTCAGAGACAAAAAATATGGGTCAGAAAAAACTGACGCAAAGCGATATCCGCGGTGTTTTCCTCCGTTCTAACCTCTTTCAGGGTTCATGGAACTTTGAACGCATGCAGGCGCTTGGTTTCTGCTTCTCAATGGTACCTGCCATTCGTCGCCTGTACCCAGAGAATACAGAAGAAAGGAAACAAGCTTTAAAGCGACATATGGAGTTCTTTAATACTCACCCTTATGTTGCAGCACCTATTCTTGGTGTCACCATGGCAATGGAAGAACAGCGCGCCAACGGAGCCAACATTGATGACGGCGCTATCAACGGTATCAAGGTTGGCTTGATGGGGCCTTTAGCTGGTGTAGGTGACCCAATTTTCTGGGGAACTGTACGCCCGGTATTCGCCGCCCTTGGTGCTGGTATTGCCATGAGTGGCAGCCTGTTGGGCCCTATTCTATTTTTCTTTCTGTTTAATTTGGTCCGCTTGTTCACCCATTACTTCGGGATAGCTTATGGCTATAAGAAAGGCTTGGATATCGTTAAAGATATGGGCGGTGGCTTCTTACAGAAAATGACGGAAGGAGCGTCAATTCTGGGCTTATTTGTCATGGGAGCCTTGGTCAATAAATGGACGAAAGTCAATATTCCGCTAGTGGTTTCAGAAGTTCCCGATCCACTCACTGGCGAAATTAAAGTGACTACCGTTCAAACAATTCTGGATCAATTAATGCCTGGCCTGATGCCATTATTGCTGACCTTCGGCTGTATGTGGCTACTGCGGAAAAAAGTCAATCCTCTGTGGATAATTGTAGGCTTTTTCATTCTGGGTATCGTCGGTTTCCGCTTTGGTTTCCTTGGCTAAATTTGTTTTTTATACCATTTCAATACATGGGGAGGCAGAACCTCCCCATTCTTACAAAAACAAGAATACTGTAAGGCTTCCATTCGCAATGAAAAATAGGGACTAAAAATGAGCTTGAATGATATCATCTTGATAATTTTGATTGTGTTAATGCTCGCTTTTGCAATTTATGATGAATTTATTATCAATCAGCTCAAAGGTAAGACGCTGTTAAATATAAAGCTTAAAAGAAAACAGCGGATTGACGCCCTGATCTTCATTGTTTTGATCGGAGTTGTTATTTACAATAACGTCACATCTCATGGCAGCCAATTCACTACCTATTTATTATCATTTATCATCCTTGTAACGTTATATTTAGGTTATATTCGCTCACCGAAATTAATATTCAAAGAACAAGGCTTCTATCATGCTTATCGCTTTTTTCCTTATGAAAGTATTAAAGCAATGAATTTATCTGAAGATGGTATTCTCATGATGGAGTTAGAACATAATAAAATATATATCTCTGTCACAAAATTAGACGATCTGGAAAAAATTTATCAATTCCTTATGAATAATAGATAATCCTCCCCCTTACTTTCAATCCATATAGATTAAATAAGGCCAAAGCGAATTATTGGTCTTATTTTTCACCCCACAAAAGGTAATGATAACTATTATCAGTTCCGTATCAAAAATATAATGAATTTTTTTGCCTTTTATTCTGAATATGATATTGTCCGGTTCAGTCATTGGGGAGTAGCCTGTTCCAGACAGTTTCTGGAAAATTCGTATCAACATGCTCGTTTAAAATAAAACGTGGTGCGAATGCCTAAAGAGCCAGACAAATAGACTCTGGATGGTTGGCAAGACCATAGACACATAGCTGCGCCATTGGTTGGGGGTGAAGTTGTGTGTATATGGAATCACCCAACCGAGGCTATTTTGATGAACTTCTATGCAACACTTATTCTCGCACTAGCACTTTCCATGGATGCTTTTGCCGCAGCAGTCGGAAAAGGAGCCTCTCTACACCGCCCTCATTTTCGTGAAGCCATACGCACTGGTATTATCTTTGGCCTGGTTGAAACCTGCACCCCTTTAATTGGTTGGGGACTAGGCCTGTATGCCAGCCAATATATTATGGAATGGGACCATTGGATCGCCTTCTCATTGCTGTTCATTCTTGGCTGCCGAATGATTATTGAAAGCTTCAAACATGAACCTGAAGCCCCCTGTAAAACCACACGTCAACGCCATAGTTCAGTGGCATTAGTTCTCACTGCTGTTGCAACCAGTCTGGATGCCATGGCAATTGGTGTCGGTCTTGCCTTCTTGCAAGTTGATATTCTGCATACCGCCATGACAATCGGGCTTATGACCATGATTATGGCGACGCTGGGAATGTTAATAGGCCGTTATATCGGCCCTCTATTGGGTAAACGTGCTGAGTTAATTGGTGGGTTAGTATTAATTTGCATTGGCTTCAATATATTATTCGAGCACCTTCAATTATTTATGTATGCTGAATAATCTCTTCTCCGGGGTGAATAAGCATTTATTTACTCCGGATTTTCTGATTGATACCCAATAAATCTCAGGTTACAGCATATCCGATAAAACAGTAACCTGAGAAATAAGACGAATATAAGATTATTGCTATCAAATACGTCGGTATACTTTCAATGTGAAATCTGCTTCACAATTAAAGCTATCTTGTGACAACAAATCAGCTTTAATTTCTTCTGATGCCCGCCAGGCAAAAGGGGTCATCTGCAATAAATTATGGGCTTGTTCGCCATCTAATGACATTGGATAAGCCAACGTTTGCGTCGAAATTAAATCAAACCCTTCCCATTGCTCATGGTTTTCAGGATGCAAATGCACGTCCTGATAAATCAACTCCTTCAATTGATACAAATGGCGTGGGCCTGGTGTCACCGTCAGAACAATACCGCGTGGTTTCACTACGCGGGCTAATTCTGTTGCTTTACAGGGGGCATAAATCCGTAAAATGCCATCCATTGCACTGTCTGCAAATGGTAACCGGTGGCTGGATGCCACGCAGAAATTAACATTGGAATAACGTTTTGCGCCATAACGAATCGCTACCTTCGCCACATCCAGTCCATATACTGTCAGGTTACGATGATGACTTAACTGTTCTTGTACCGCAGCTGTGTAATAACCTTCACCACAACCGATATCCAGCAGCGTTTCAGCTTCCTCCGGCAAATATCCATTAAGCAGTTCAATCGTTTTTTGTTGCAATGCCCGATAATGCCCGGAATGCAAAAATGCCCTTCTTGCTTGCATCATCTCCACACTATCACCCGGTTCTTTTGAACGCTTATGTTGAACGGGCATCAAATTGACGTAACCTTCTTTTGCACAATCAAATTGGTGGTTGTTTTTACAGCGCCATTGATGATGAGTAAACAATAATGGCAAGTGGCATAAAGGACATTGATAAGACATAACATTCCGATGGGTAGGAAAAATTCAGGGGGAGCTACTATACCATAGTTTTATATACCGCGTTTTCACCCTCTATGTTTTACCCCGTTATTTTACTGAATTGAAAAATTGAATTGACTATTTTTGACACTAAAATTAATGTTTTTGAAAATCAGACAGCAACATTTTTATTACAATCGGAGGCATTATGTCAATTGACAATCTAGAAACTGGGCGGCTGCTATTAACAAAATTAGCGCATAATGATGCGCCTCAGATTCAGCAAAAATTCCCTCATTGGGATATCGTCAAATACTTAGATGGCAGTGCAGTTCCATGGCCTTATCCTGCTGACGGAGCTGAATATTTTGTCAATAAAATCGCTCTGCCCGCCATGCAGTCAGGAAAAGCCTGGCTATGGTCTATTAGAATAAAAGAACACCCTGATGAATTGATTGGTGTGATCGGATTACATGATAAGCAAGATAATAACCGGGGTTTCTGGCTGTCTTTAGACTATCAGGGTCAGGGATTGATGCGTGAAGCCTGTGAAAGAGTTACCGATTATTGGTTTCACACACTGGGGCAATCTGTTCTCAGAACGCAAAAAGCCAGTATTAATCAACGCTCAAAAAATATCTCATCAGCACAAGGAGAAAGATTAATAAAAACTGAAAAAAAACAATATGTGTCAGGAATATATGATTGTGAATTCTGGGAAATAACCAGAGAGGAATGGTGCAACAGGCATTCCCTTTCTTAATGCTGACTTTCAGGCAGTCAGTTAGCCTGATGCTCTCCCTTCCCTACTTGCCGGGGAAATTGAGCTTGTAAGAACGGGAGTAATAATAAGCCTATCATTACTGCGCAGACAGAAATGGTAATAAATAACCCTGTCCAATGGTAATGCTCCAAAATGACGGCAAAAGGATAGCCAGCAAGAGCGGCTCCTGTATAAGCAAAAAGCCCCACAAAACCCGTTGCAGCACCTGCGGCATCTTTGTGTGAACATTCAGCAGCAGCCATCCCAATCAATAATTGTGGGCCAAAGACAAAAAAGCCAATGGTAAAAAAACCGATTGATTGAAAAACCAGCCCCGTCACAGGCATCAGCCATAAAGCAGCCACTGACAAAAAAATACCCATTGCAAATATCAAGTTCATCGGCCCACGATTACCACCAAACACTCTATCTGATCCCCAACCTGCCACCAGCGATCCCATAAATCCACCGATTTCAAACAGGGATAACACCGCATTTGCACTCACCAAATCATAATGGTGATATTCCGTCAAATAGAGGTTTCCCCAATCATTAATAACCGTGCGAACGATGTATACCAACACATAACTAAATGAAAGCAACCAAATGTATTTATTGCGAAAAACATACATTTTCAGTATTTCTCTGGTGGTTAGCCCCTGCCCCTGGCTTTCCTGCATCTTTTCCAAACGATCGTTACGAAACTGACCGATGGTCGGCAACCCCATAGTTGTGGGCTTATCACGTAATCGCCAACATAAAAACAGACCCGCTAAAATGCCCAGACAACCCGGTACAATAAACCCTTCCCGCCAGCTAAAATGCAATGTCAAAAAACTGACAAACAATGCCACCAATGCACTGCCTACATGATGTGAAGTATTCCATAACGACCACCAGAACCCACGCTCTGAACGGGAGTACCAACTCGTCAGCAGCTTAGCGCATGACGGCGATCCCCATCCCTGAAACCACGCATTTAATATCCAAAGGAAGGTAAACATGACAATAGAGCTGGACAAGCCAAAAAAGATATTGATGATGCCTGTGGCAATTAGCCCTATTCCCATGAAATAACGCGGATTAGAACGGTCAGAGATAATGCCGGAAAGAAATTTGGAACAACCATATGTGATGTAAAACAGCGTGCCAATAAGGCCAATCTCACCTTTATCAAGGCCAAGATCGGTTATCATGGCAGGCATCGCATAGTTAAAACTTTTGCGGGTAAAATAAAACAGCGCATAGCCTATATAAAGGCTCAGCATGATATGCAAGCGCCAATAACGGTATTGCTCTCGAATTTCTCCATCAGACAAATGACGTTGATGGGCCGGCTTAGGTTGAGAAGAAATGGTCATGACTGTATCTTAAAGTTTAGGAAAAATGATTGACAAATCTGTCCCCGAACGTGCCAGACCATCCTGTCGTTTTTCACTATAAATTGAGAACGTTCCACCCAGTGCCTGCACACGTTCCCGCATACCACGTAAACCAAATCCTTTCATATGGTCTTCGGCCTTACAGCCAATACCGTTATCCCTGATCAGCAGCTTAATCTTTTCCCTGACAGAAAAATGCAGTTCAATATGATTGGCCTGAGAATATTTCAGGGCATTATTCAGTGCTTCCTGACAAAGACGATATAATGTGATCTTGGTTGTATCACTCAGTTGCTCAATGGCCACCGCAGAATCCGCTTCCCAGTGAGTTTCCACCAATATATCATGGGATTCAAACTCCATATCCCGCAATAATTGTTCAATGGCTTCTTTCAGGCCAAGATCATCAATAATTTTAGGACGCAACCGACTAAGCAGTCCCTTAGTCGTATCATAAACATTGAGAGATAATGATTCGATAGTTTTAGCGCAGTTAAAACTAATTGGTGCGACTTCGACACGTTGGATAATATTGGCCTGTGTACGAATAGCGGTAATATTCTGACCAATTTCATCATGCAATTCACGTGCAATTTCTCGCCTCACCGATTCTTCTGCTTTTACCAATTGACGGGATAAGCTGTGATTGCGATGCAGTTGACGCTTTAACTGCACATTAAGGTCACGCTGACGCTGAACCGCCATCCCTAACATAATACCCGTTAACGTTTGCACCAAAAGCGATAACAGCAGATCTGTGATCTCCATACTTGAAACGCCACTACGCGCAGCAATCAATGCAATGCTGTTCAATAAGGTACCGAGTACAGCACCTTGCCAGCCATAACGAAAAGCCAGAAAGATAATCAGGATGGCTAAACAAAATGGGGCAAAGTAGCGCAATTCATTCGGTAGCCCCACCTGCAAGAAAATATTCAGTATAAACAATAAAATACACAGAGAAATGTGACTCATGCGAAACTGAAGCCGATGTGATACCAGATTGGCGGTCAACGGAAACCAAACTTTTTGGAATAAATAGTGCCATACCAAATAACACAGAGGAATCAACATGACGCCACCCGTTAAGCTCACCAAAAATGCAATAATCAAGGCAGAGCTATGATTACTTATTGCCACAACATTAATGAGAGAAGTTATCAGGATCACACTGATCATGACAGCGAATCGCTGCCATTGACGACCGAAATAATAACGGCTGGCAAACCAAACAACCGGGAGACTGGCTATGCTGGCGGTTAATACTGTCAGCCATTGCAGTTGCCCCATTAAAAGCGTCAAACAAACGGTCAGCACCCATTCTGCACCATAAACCGTCGGCCAATAATGTTTGGGAGTATGCAGCACGATACCGAGACGCAAGGAAAAAGGAAAAAATAAGATAGCCAGTTCTGAGTCATTGACAAAATAGTAGGCGATTACCCATAAACAGAACCACCAACAAGAAAACAGCAGCCAACCGCAGAGTGAGTTAATCAGATATCGAGGCATTAAAAATCACTAGTGGCAAAATAATTAGCTAAACCAACGTTATTTGTTACCCCTAACTTACTCATCGCATTAGCGCGATGAACATGCACGGTTTTATGGCTCAACCCCAGTTCCGCCGCCACCGCCTTGACATCCATACCACGGGCCAACATTTCTCCTACTTGTCGTTCCCGTTTAGTCAGATGTTCCAATGAAGTCGGATTGCTTTTTGATGAGGTCAATTTGAGCACGATATCCGGTGTAAGATAACAACCATTATTTGCCGTAGTGCGTACTGCCTGAACTAATTCATCCGGGCTACAACGTTTGCTGAGATAACTACGTGCCCCCGCCTTCAAGGCATTTTCCACCATAGTGGCAGAATCATGAACACTCAACATAATACAGGCAATACCCGAAGGAAGATCTTGCAGCAGTGACAGCCCACTTTCATCTTTCATCGAAATATCCAGAATACAGATTGTTGCTCCTGAGCCCGGCAACCCTTGTCTGGCTTCAGCACAAGAACTGAATTCCCCTACCACCTCAATATCAGATTCGAGATTCAGTAATTGGGCGAACCCTGAACGAACAACAATATGATCATCAACTAACGCTACTTTAATCATCATTATTTATTATCAAATTAAGAATCAAACTAAACTACCTTTCTTGGTATGCCTTAGCAATAAATGATGCATTTGGTAAAAGGTGGAGAGAAGATGCTACTGTAGAAATACAGCAGCATCGACACATTTTTTCAGAATGGGTTACTGCGCTTTCTTACTTTTTCGTATTTTTCTTTCTTCCGCAATTGCCACAAAAATAAGCAGGCTAAGGCAGACAAAGGCTGAGGCATCCAGGGCAACAAACGTTCCTTTCCAACCGGTCAAACCAAAGACAGGCACACCATCAGCAATCATACCCAAACCGAGTTTGGCAAAGCTGTCACCAATTAAGTAAGCAAATGTTCCTTTAACACCATCAGCAACACTGATTGCTTTTTTCGGTACAAAACCAACAGCCGCTACACCTATCAACAATTGTGGGCCAAATACCAGAAAGCCGAGTACAAACAGGGAACCCAAATACATGAACTCACTGGTTGCATTTTGATAGAATTCAAGGCAGACAATGATTAAACCTAACGAAAAACAAGCAACCAGAGCGCGACGACCATTTGCTAAATCTGAGAGATATCCCCACATTAGCGTACCGACCAACGCGCCTATTTCGAACATGGTGAAACCCGTGATGGCAGTTTCTTTTGATTGCCCCAATTCCTGATACGCATACACCGTTGACCATTGGTCAATACCAATACGCACGATATAAAGGAAAATATTGGCAAAACAGAGTAACCAAATCACTTTGTTCTTTAGGACATATTCAACAAAGATCTCTCTTTTAGTCATTTGGTTTTCTTCTGCCGCAATATCTTCTTCGCTGACAGTTTCACCAAATAGTTCTTCTACTTTACCCAATCCATAACTTTCCGGAGAATCGCTACCATAACGCAATCCAATAAAGCCAATAATCAGTGCAATAATAGAAGGAAAAACAAACATTCCTATTACATGACCATTGAAAAAATAATTGGCACCAAAGAGTGCAACTCCAGCCGCCCCGGCCCCGCCTACGTTATGTGACATATTCCACAAGCCAAGATAACTTCCGCGTTTATTGCGGGGAGTCCATTTTGTAATCGTGGAATAGCTGGCAGGTCCCCCGATGCTTTGGAAAAAACCACTCAACGCATAAAATGCCACCATCAGGAAAATGCTGACGCCAGAATTACCCATACTCATACTGAAACCCAACATGGCAAGGCCAGATAGAATCAGCATGAATGGCAAGAATTGTTTGGTATTTTTACCGTCCGCATAGTAGGCAACAACCGTTTTGCCGATCCCATAGGTAATAGAAAACCCTAACCCTATTAACCCCAATTGCGTCATCGACAAGCCGTAAGTCGAGATCATATCATTTTGGGCGATGTTAAAGTTTTTACGCACCAGATACATGGCCATATAGCCAATAAAAACCACCAGGTACGACTGCATAAAGGGCTTGAACCACATTTTGCGGCGTACTTCCACTGGAAGATCCAGTGTTGGCTTACGAATTTGTTCTAGAATTTTAAGCATTTTAATTCCTTGGATAACCACGAGAAGAAGAGCCTTTTTTGATGCAGGTGGAAATAAAAAAGGCAAATCGCAAGAAGCGAAAATTTTCGTTGGTATTGTTATTACTTGGCAGTTTAAGGAACTAGAAACAAATTGGCTTGAGCTGTGGTCTTAGTTGATTTAGGAATATTTCTTAGTTTTGTGCTATTCGGACGTAAAGCGTGAAAAGAATCACACTCCTTTTATACTCAATTTTATCAGGCCATCGCCATGCGGGTTCGCCCAGAGTATCGATACCTATCGTATGAGTCTCACCAAACTGTTTTTTTAAGTTGGATCGGTTGCTCTTTTTGACTTCCAACGATATCTGGGCCAATAGAAACTGAACAGTATCATCAACAACGTTAACGGAGAGCCGCATAGAAAAACGAGACTATTAATAGATAATTCGCCTTTACCTGAAAGCACATAAAGCCCTGTCGCTTTCAACAAAAACACCAAGATCCAAACCATAGAAACTTCATGCCACACTCTGGCATAAAGTGGCGTACCGTAAGCAGCAATGGTTTTCAATCCCGGCATAGCTTGTTCTGCCAATGTTTGCACAACTGGCCTACCCAATAATGAATAAAAACAAAATATGATTATCGTGGAAATAGCCCCACTAATAGAAAGAAATACGTCTTCTTGCTTGATAGCAAATAGCGTATTCCCATGAATATAAAGATAATGACTCATACCTGATACGAGAATCAACGCAACAACAATTAAAGAACCTTTGGTTTTGCTAATAAATTTGAGAACAAGTGAGTATAAACCTGTTAGCAACAAAGCAATACCAACACCACCAAACCGAAACGCAATGTTATAAAGCATTATCGGTATAATAATAGTCATTATTGCATCACGCGATAATAGATAACGCCAGATGGAGATAGGTTGCTGTTTAGTCATAATTATTCCTTTTTGCAACGTGCTGAACGAAATGGTAAATAATATAAATTGAATAAAAAAGCATAGCCGATAGCAACTAACTTTAATCTATTCATCCATATTACACTACGTATTTTATCAATTTAATGAAAAAGACTGCATTAATATAATTAAATTCATTTACTTAAAATCTTTCGTAACCTTGAATACCCAAAAGCCACCCAAATTAACAGGCGACTTTTGGTATGCTCTTCAATTTAATTAACTTTATTTTACTACTTCCCATAAACCTCCCTTAGACATAAACATAATTTGCTGACCCTTTTCTACACGTTGTTCTTTATTGTTAAAGTGCAGCAATGTAGTCTGCCCAGCCCGATGATCTATAAAAATTGACTTCCAATCATAATTTACCGCATCAGGGAAATAAATATCAGGAGCCAATTTCCCATCAAATAATCTTATTGCGACTAAACCTTGTGAATCCAATAGTTGGGCAATCTCTTTCTGAGTTATGGTTTGTCCGTTTGTAATCGGGACTTGAGGAACGTCAGGAGAAGCAATCCAACCCAAGTTACTTACTGTATTCAGGCATTCAGTGTCATTGCATGCTGCATGAACGACATAAGCATCGCCACAAATACCATGAGCGTTATTACTTTGGTCAGTACTTTGTTTGGCTACAATAGTACTATCCCCTAATGGATTGCGAAATACCGAAGACTGGGCTCCCAGGGCATAACACGATCCTCGTACCTGACCACCGTATTCTTCCACAAAACCAGAAGACCCAATCAGTTTACCAAAATTAGCAGGAACTATAATTTTTCCAATCTCTATTGATGTTCCATCCATTAAATCAGTGACTGTGCCCGTCACTATATTTCCATTCTTACTCACATCTAATTGATATGTATGCCCGGTTTTCCATGACATTTCAGTCTGACACTGGACACCTTTACCCTCGCCACCGTCAAAAGAACCACAATTGCTACCTTCCCAACCAGTGGCAGTCCATATTGAATAGTTAATGCCTCGAATTCCTACACCTCCAGATCCTACACCTCTAGTTTGTAATCCCATATATCCTCCTCCATTTCCTTTAAAAGAGAATTGGTTTGCCCAATAGTAATGGGAATTTTCACCACCATCATTATTAATTTGCTGAAAAAAAGATAATTTATCGAACTCACTCGATGGTGGCCAAGTATTAGTAATCCAAACTAATCCCACCGCAGTAACAGAGTAACTCGTGACACTCACTAAAAACATTAATTTCCATAATATGGATATGAATACTTTTTTCATAATAATTCTCCTGTTAGTTGAAAAATCACAAAGTAAATAAAATAACAAATGGATTTAAATATAAAATCCATTACTGGATGTAATGACATAAAACAATAAACTGTTAAATGCCATTCATTTATTAGCCAGAAAAAAAATCCATAATTCATTAAAGTGCTTTTTTAAAAAATGGTTATTTTATTTCATCCAGATAGAATAACATTAATATATTAAAGGCGTATACTCCAGTCGGCAGGAACTAACTCTGATTCACTCTATTTATTATCTAAGCATAGTACACCAGCAGAAATTCGTATTATTTTTCTCAGTTGAAAAACCATAATTATAGTTATTCGTGATCTTATTTTTTTACCCAAACCCATAATTATAATAACATTTATTTTAACCACTAAATACCTAAAAAAATCACATGCAGATATAATGCGAAGCCACGTTGTATTTTTTTATAGAAAAGATTGCGAGGGTTTAAGCCGGTTTTTCCGGCTTATCAACGAGAATCAAAAAGCCCTTTTTACTATCTTTGAAAGCACAGCAGCAGCCAGATCAGTATGAGTAAATAAGGTATCTACGCACTTACCAACCACAAACTCTGTACCTTTCTCTTTCACTAACTGTAAAAGGATTTTCTTTTCAGAATCAGACAAGTTCGCAGCATTAATTATTGTTTCAATCTGTTCCGGTGTATTTTTATGGATATTGATGGTAACCGTATTGATTTCATTACCTATTATGTCCGTATTAACGTAATCAACGCCAGCAGAAGTAAGCATCATTGCTTCTGGATTAAAATCATAACCACCATCAATATCAAAAAGGATTGCATCATGATTAACCAGCCCAATTTTTATTAAATAGTTTATATCGTCAGCTAGTTGATCCCATCCAAGTGTATTCCCAAGGAACTGTAATTTCTCTTCACTAATAGGTTGCATTAAGCGATTTTGATCATTCATAGCACGAATAATCATAAGCTGTCTCTCTTTCAGCATAGCCATGAAAGTTTCCTTATTTAGCATTGATAAAGATTAAATTATAGATGACTTACTTACGTTAGCGAATGTAGGGAAATTGGTGGAACGCAGAGACAAAAAAGCCCTGAAATCAGGGCCTTAATTAGAAAATCATGATAATTTGGTGAGGCTTGGGGAGACGTTAAATCATTCCCATTCAATCGTCGCTGGTGGCTTACCGCTAATATCATAGACCACACGCGAAATACCTGCGACTTCATTGATGATCCTGTTCGATACACGCCCCAGGAAATCATATGGCAAATGTGCCCAGTGAGCAGTCATAAAGTCAATGGTTTCTACCGCACGCAGGGAAACAACCCAGTCGTATTTACGACCATCGCCCATAACGCCTACAGAACGGACTGGCAGGAATACGGTAAATGCCTGACTCACTTTATGGTACAGATCGGCTTTATGCAGCTCTTCAATAAAGATAGCATCAGCACGGCGCAGTAAGTCACAGTATTCTTTCTTCACTTCACCTAATACACGAACACCAAGGCCCGGGCCCGGGAATGGATGACGATATAACATCTCATATGGCAGCCCCAATTCCAGACCGATACGGCGAACTTCGTCTTTGAACAGCTCTTTTAATGGTTCAACCAGACCCAGCTTCATATCTTCCGGCAAGCCACCCACGTTGTGGTGAGACTTAATCACATGGGCATTGCCCGTTGCAGATGCCGCAGATTCGATAACGTCCGGGTAAATCGTGCCCTGAGCCAGCCACTTAACTTGACTTTGTTTCGAAGCTTCTTCATCAAACACATCAATAAAGACGTGGCCAATGGTTTTACGTTTGGCTTCTGGATCATTAATTCCCGTCAACGCAGACAAGAAGCGATCTTCTGCTTTAACATGAATGATGTTCAGGTCAAATTTCCCTTCGAACATTTCCATAACTTGATCTGCTTCGTTCAAGCGCAGCAAGCCGTTGTCTACGAAAACACACGTCAGTTGCTTACCAATTGCACGGTTCAGCAACAGTGCTGTTACGGAAGAATCCACACCGCCAGACAGAGCCAGAATAACCTGATCATCACCAATCTGCGCGCGCAGACGTTCTACGATATCATCAATGATAGAAGCCGGTGTCCACAGCGCTTCACTTTGACAGATATCCAGTACGAAGCGTTTCAGGATATTCAGCCCCTGATGAGTGTGAGTCACTTCTGGGTGGAATTGCACACCATAAAAACGTTTTTCATCATTGGCCATGATAGCAAACGGGCAAGTATCAGTGCTGGCAATAGTCTTGAAATCAGCCGGAATAGCAGTCACTTTGTCGCCATGGCTCATCCATACATCCAACAGAGGTTTACCGGCTTCACTCAGTGCATCTTGAATATCGCGGAATAGTTCACAATCCTGCTTAATTTCAACCTGAGCATAACCAAATTCACGCTCATCAGAGTTGGAAACCTGACCACCCAACTGCTTGGACATGGTTTGCATGCCATAACAGATACCCAATACTGGCACACCTGCATTGAAAACATATTCCGGCGCACGTGGGCTATTGTGCTCAGTTGTGCTCTCCGGTCCACCAGAAAGGATAATACCATTCGGGTTAAATTCACGGATTTGCTCTTCAGTGACATTCCATGTCCAAAGTTCACAATAAACACCAATTTCACGAATGCGGCGTGCAATAAGCTGAGTGTATTGCGAGCCAAAATCAAGGATCAGAATACGATGCTGATGGATATTAGTTGTCATTTGAGGTGAATTCCAAAAACAAGTGGCAATTAAAAATTTAAAAAGTCAGTGGCCCGATTACGGGCCACCCTAAATAGATTACAGACCTAAACGATAGTTTGGTGATTCTTTGGTAATCGTCACGTCATGAACGTGGCTTTCCTGAATACCTGCACCACTGATACGAACAAATTCTGCTTTAGTTCTCAGTTCATTAATGGTTGCACAGCCAGTCAGGCCCATACAGGAACGCAGGCCACCCATTTGCTGGTGAACGATACTTTTCAGCAGACCTTTATAAGCCACGCGGCCTTCGATACCTTCCGGCACAAGTTTGTCTGCTGCGTTATCAGTCTGGAAGTAACGGTCAGAAGAGCCTTTAGACATCGCGCCCAAAGAACCCATACCGCGGTAGGATTTGAATGAACGGCCTTGATAAAGTTCGATTTCACCCGGAGATTCTTCTGTACCAGCCAGCATTGATCCGACCATCACACACGATGCACCTGCCGCAATCGCTTTGGCGATGTCGCCAGAGAAACGGATACCACCGTCTGCAATAACAGGAATACCAGTACCTTCCAATGCTTCAACTGCATCTGCAATTGCAGTGATTTGAGGAACACCCACACCCGTTACGATACGAGTCGTACAAATAGAGCCAGGGCCGATACCTACTTTAACCGCATTCACACCCGCTTCCATCAGCGCTTTAGCGCCTTCTCCGGTTGCTACGTTACCGCCGATAATTTGTAGATCAGGGTATTTAGTGCGGGTCTCACGAATACGCTGTAAAACACCTTCGGAATGACCGTGTGAAGAGTCGATAAGCAGCACATCTACACCCGCTGCGACCAATGCGTCAACACGTTCTTCATTACCGGCACCTGCACCAACCGCAGCACCAACACGCAAACGACCCTGCTCATCTTTACATGCGTTTGGCTTACGCTCTGCTTTCTGGAAATCTTTCACCGTAATCATGCCGAGCAGGTGGAAGTTATCATCAACAACCAACGCTTTCTCAACACGTTGTTCGTGCATTTTCTGCAAAACGACTTCACGGGCTTCGCCTTCTTTTACTGTCACGAGGCGCTCTTTCGGCGTCATCACCGCAGTTACCGGCTGATCCAAATCGGTAACGAAACGGACATCACGACCAGTAATAATACCCACCAATTCATTCTCTTCGGTGACCACCGGATAACCAGCGAAACCATTACGTTCAGTCAATTCATGGACTTCACGCAGAGTCGTTTGTGGCGTTACAGTAACAGGGTCGGTAACAACACCGCTTTCGTGTTTCTTCACGCGGCTGACTTCTTCGGCTTGACGCTCGATTGACATATTTTTATGAATGAAGCCAATGCCCCCTTCCTGTGCCAGTGCAATTGCCAGTGAAGATTCCGTCACGGTATCCATAGCAGCGGAAAGCATAGGAACGTTCAGGCGAATGGTAGAAGTTAATTGGGTGGACAGATCTGCTGTGTTTGGCAGGACTGTAGAATGGGCAGGAACCAACAAAACATCGTCAAAAGTTAATGCTTCTTTTTTAATACGTAACATGGGCAATATCTCACCAGGCTATGGAGCAATAAGAGGGATAAAATATTGCCGCGGCATTATACAGGCCGAAATCGGTTGCCTCCAGCATTTTTTGAAAAAAATTCTTGATTAGTCAGATAAGGAGATTAATATCGTTCAATTAAGTCCTTGTTTTAAAATTTGATCTAGCTCACATGTCACTACCAACCAATACCGGAATTTTTTCTGTTAGCCGTCTGAATCAGACGGTTCGTCAGCTATTGGAGCTGGAAATGGGCAGAATTTGGCTATCTGCCGAAATATCCAATTTTTCTCAGCCATCGTCAGGACATTGGTATTTCACATTAAAAGATGAACGGGCACAAATTCGTGCCGCCATGTTCCGAAGCAGTAATCTGAGGGCAGCATTTCGTCCACAAAATGGTCAGCAAGTGCTGGTACGGGCACAAATCACGCTGTACGAACCTCGGGGCGACTATCAACTGATTGTCGAAAGTATTCAGCCTGCCGGAGACGGGTTGCTGCAACAACAATTTGAAATGTTGAAGCAAAAACTCACCGCAGAAGGCCTATTTGATCCGATCCATAAAAAACCCCTGCCCTCACCGGCAAAGCGACTCGGTGTCATCACCTCGGCAAGTGGCGCTGCATTGCACGACATTCTGAATATACTGAAACGGCGCGATCCTTCCTTGCCCATCGTTATTTATCCCACCGCAGTGCAGGGAGCTGAAGCGCCATTACAAATTATTCGCGCAATCGAACTGGCAAATGCGCGACAAGAATGTGATGTTCTGATTGTCGGACGTGGCGGAGGGTCACTAGAAGATTTGTGGTGCTTCAATGATGAGCAAGTTGCACGTGCGATATTCCAAAGCCGTATTCCCATTGTTAGTGCTGTCGGGCACGAAACGGATGTGACAATTGCGGATTTTGTTGCTGATTTACGCGCTCCTACCCCTTCTGCGGCAGCAGAACTGGTTAGCCGCAATCAGATAGAGTTATTGAGGCAAGTTCAATCCTTACAACAACGCCTTGAAATGGCGATGGATTATTTCTTTGCCCAAAAACAACGCGTGTTTAATGTGTTGTCCCATCGGCTTCAACAACAACGCCCTGATTTGCGCCTGGCACGGCAACAAAATCATTTGGCTGAATTGCGCCAAAAGTTGATTGATAGTTTATTACGTTGCCTGAAACAAAATTCAATTTCATACGAGAAGTTGAGCCAGAGGCTGTTACAAACCAATCCCGAACGGAAAATTCGCCATTATAATCAATCGATCCAACAGCTTGATTTTCGTTTGCAACAGGCCATTGAGCGGCAGTTAGGACGTTGTCGGGAAAAGTTTGCTATCTCCTGTTCACGAATGGAAGCCGTAAGCCCGTTAGCAACATTAAGCCGTGGTTACAGCATCAGTGAAGCACCGGATGGAAAGTTGCTGAAACAAGTTAAGCAGGTAAAAGCGGGTGATATGGTGAAAACACGATTGCAGGATGGTTGGGTTGAGAGTCAGGTGATACAGGTTACAAAAAGTAAGCAAGAGAAAAATTAAATTAGTACGGTTATATGGGACTAATTAGGGGGGATTTGTTAAAAACCCCCCTCCACGGAAGTAATCTGCATTCTTCTCAAAGACAGAAATTTCATCGTTAAGTGCACTAAAAATGTATGTCGGGGAAGCAGCTCCCCGTAGTGCGGTGACCTCTGCCGCCGCACGGGCCCTTATTAATCAGTAATTCTCTCCAGTCCCACTGATGTGGTGCGGTAAGTCTGCTGTTTTCCCTTTTCGGCCAACCGAACCTGCCGCATATCGTTGGTGATGATTAAACGATCATCCGGCTCTTCATGGTACAGACGGATCACCTCGCCGCCGTAACCGGAGATAGGCAACACTACCGAGCGAACCTGCTGTGTTTGGTTGCCGATGACCTCATAACGGTACAGGCTGTTGCCGTCCGCATCCTCGTAACCGATCGAAGCGTAAACTCCTGGGAAGTAAGAATGCGCAATCCCTGCTTCAATCTTCACCGTCAGGGTTTTCTTCACCAGATCGACGACGCCGGTCAGGAACTGACGATCGCTAAACCCCTTATAGGCCAGAGTGAAGGCATTGCCCTGATTATCGCCCGGACGGGTGTTGTCGGCGGGAATGCAATCCTGATAGGTTACCAACAACTGCTCACGCTGCGGACTGCCAAAGATATTGATAGCCAGATAAATGTCGTCTTTGAAAGACGAGAACGGTGCGTAATAGGCCTGAGGATAGCTGCGCAAACGTTCCGCAGCCCCCTTCAACCGCATCAGCAACGCCTGCTCCGGATCACCCTGAAGCGCTTCATTTCTCAGCCCGCTGTTGGTGAGCGTCAATAGGTTGGTTTTGTTTTTATTGTCAATAATGTTTGGATAGTCCGGATTCACCCGCACCAGACTCGGCTCTGCATGATAAATTTCAATTTGGTAGCCCGCAGTAAAAGGCAGTTCGTCATGACTAAGGCTCGCCTGGGTGCCGTGAATGTCCTTGCTGAACACCACCGCGCCTTGCGGATCGCGCACGAAAATTTTGGCATAGGTGACGTTAGGGAAATAGACGTGCGGAGTGGTGTTGGTGACGTCAATCACCAGCTTACCCTGGGCATAATCGGCCACCAGAGTGGCGAAAACGGCACCGCCCAATCCCAGCAGGTTGATCTTCTGTGAGATGATCGATGAAGAGACCTTTTTGACAAAGTGGAGTTCTACCGCACTATCCCCCTGCTTCACCACCAGATAACCTGACGTTAGCTGATATTTGCGATCTTTGCCGGTGGGTAGACGCAGTGTGTAAACGCCAATCGGCAGCTCACTCAATACCATCGTCGGACTGTTGATCTGCGTTTTATAGGCGTAGCGCGCCCCCTCTAGCAGGATCAGATCCTCGCCATAAATCTGCGCAAAATCATCAATAGTAAAATTAAGGGTGACATTGCCTTTCAGGCCGCTGACTTTCAGCTGTGAGGCATCGACCAATCGTAAGGTGGAATCCAACTTCAACTGCGTTTTCACTTCATCCAACTGCTGTGCATTGACCAATTGATACAGCGGGTACACCGCTTTGGCATGGCTGAACGCGTTACGATCCCGCTGTGTTTGGGTCACGTAGCCGCCGGTCAGTTGAACGAATGGCGTTACGTCCACCCGCTCACTAACCATCGCAAAGCTTTCGGACAACATATCAAGCAACGCATGTTCGTAAAGTACAAAACCTGGTGTATTACAGTTTGCGCGGTACTGCTGATTGAAATGCGTGAAGGCATTCTTTCCCGCCTTATCCACCATCAATACAACGAAATACAACTTATAGAGCAGATCCCATTGATTGAGCGGGGTGGCCTGAGCAATCAGATCGACGATTTCCTTCTCGACCTTCGCCATATTGCCGTAATTATACAGCCAGCCTTCTTTATATTTGCGCTCACCTAACATCACGTCCTGATAACAGGCGGCATAAATATTGTTCCACACTTCCCCAGTAGAAAAGTATTTATCCCCCGTAAAGGGGCCCTCATAACCGTGGGCAATTTCATGCAGACTGCCCCAGTTATCATCTTTCGGCGTCAGCCAGCAACTGCTGACTGAGCCGCCGGTTTGCGCCGTCCAGCCGGAGCTGTAATAAGCGAAAGCGCCGCCAAGGCTGCTTTTATCGGCCCTCATAAAGTAGCGGTTTTTAATATTGCGATCCGAATCGTTTTCAGCCTCAAATGAAACGCCTGCCAGCGCATTATAGGGTCATGAACCCAATAGTTAGATCGTTTAGAAAAAGTAGTATTCTGTTTCAATGAACGTTCCTATCACTTTATCGTGTATCTTTTCGGATTTGGAATAACCTATCGTTTTTCGATTCAGCCTTTTTAGGCGGATACGGAGGGTGAGATTGGTTCTCTCGATACGTTGGGTAAATTTCTTTCCGGTGAGGTGTTTTCCTTCAGGAAGGCTATCGTAAACGGCATAATCATCTGTACAGTAAAACCGGATATTAAAAGGGGACAGAAACGCCAGTAATTTTTCCAGCGTTTTCCTGCTGCGATCACCAAACACATGCGCCACTATCCGTTTCATACGGGGTTCCCAGGCGTACCAGAGCCAGCGCTGATTCTTCTTGCGTAACCCTTCACCAGTCCCCCATTGACACAAAAATGTGATGTTTATCGCTTGATCCGCATTTCCCTGTTGCTTGATCCTGCCAGTCAGGTAACTTTTTCACCCATGAAA
>NZ_JBBMXH010000018.1:0-58426 GCF_037996725.1 Xenorhabdus entomophaga | reverse complement strand
ATCTTGCTGTGACATAGCCTTTTGTTCCTTTATTTCTCTATTTTTGACGACTTAAAGTTATAAAGGAGCGGCTATGTCATTTCAACTCATCATAAAAGTCGAGCATCGCGTAAAATTAGTCCCTTCAACGTATAAATTTATTATGGATGGTGGCATGTTCCGCAACACCATCCATTTGAATTTACTACGCAAATTGGGCAAGAAATCACACTTGAGTGATTTTTTGACGGCCAGCCAGCGAATGGGATAGCGTTGTACCATCCACCATTTCAAGCTCACCGCCAACAGGGACACCGTGAGCGATTCGGCTGGCTGTCACACCATATTGCGAACACATTTCTGCAATATAGTTTGCTGTCGCCTCTCCTTCGACAGTTGGATTCGTTGCCAAAATAATTTCTGACCATGTTTCAGAAGATAGTCGTTCTTCTAAACGATCCAAACCAATATCCATTGGCCCAATGCCATCCAGAGGCGATAAGTGCCCCATCAGGACAAAGTAACGCCCCGCAAACTGACCCGTCTGCTCAATGGCATGAATATCAGCCGGGCTTTCTACCACACAAATCTGCCCATTCTGCTGCCGACGGGGATTGGCACAAATAGCGCATTGTTCCTGTTCAGTGAATGTCCGGCAATCCTGACAATGACCAATTTCAGACATCGCTCGTGTCAATGCCTGCGCCAGCCGCATTCCACCGCTGCGTTCCCGCTGTAATAGATGAAATGCCATCCGCTGAGCAGATTTAGGGCCTACACCAGGTAAACAGCGTAGTGCCTCCATCAGCGATTCAAGAAGAGGGCTGGTTTGCATTAGAATGGCATCTTAAAGCCAGGCGGTAATTGCATTCCACTGGAAACACTTGCCATTTTTTCTTTCTGGGTTTCTTCAATACGGCGAGCCGCATCATTGAAAGCAGCGGCAATCAGATCTTCCAGCATATCTTTGTCATCGTCCATCAGGCTTGGATCGATTTCAACACGGCGGCAGTTGTGCGCACCATTAATAGTCACTTTAACCAGACCCGCGCCAGATTCACCCGTCACTTCCAGACTTGCAACTTCTTCCTGCATTTTCTGCATTTTTTCTTGCATCTGCTGGGCCTGTTTCATCAAATTGCCCAAACCACCTTTACCAAACATAATTCTCTCTCTTCGCTATAGCCACAGCATAATAAGGTACACTGCGGCGGTTAAACAGGCCGGATACTTTCTTCATCCAATTCTGCATCGAATAACTGCTGAAGTGTTTGAATCGTTCTATCCGAAATAATAGATTGGCGCGCTTGTGCCAATTTTTCCTCATAAATGGCTTGTCGCCACTCCAAAGGCGTTTTTACCGCAGGATTATCATCTTCAACGATACTGAGTTCAATAGGTTTTCCATGCAACTCACTTAACGCTTCGCTCAACGATTTCTGTGCTGACGCCGAATTAAGATGGCGCTGTTTTGAACGTAAATGCAGACAGAGTCGATTTTCACCAATCTGTTCCTTAAACGCATTCAGCGCTACCTGCTGAACCAACTTAGGAATATGCAGTTTATCAATTTCCGCGGCCCATGAATCTATCTCTTTCGATTCAATAGCCAACTTCTCTGCTAATTCTGCGGTCTTCTCATGCTCTAGCGCTGCTTTTATCGCTTTTGGTGTCGTGACTGACTGCTGTTTTTCTTCAACATTAGTTGCCCGCCAACGATATGCCTCTTTCCTTACCGGTTTAGTCTCTTGCACTTTAGGGATATAAGATTGAGGCCGTTGTTCAGCAACGGCCACCAAGCGTTCCAGCGCCGAACTTGCCGGCTTTGCCCTTGCAGACTCTGCCGGCTCAGGCTTTTTTGGTGGGATATTTCCCTGACGAGTCAGCGAATCCCTTGCTTGCAATAATTTTGCTGTTGGGCTGTTCGTTGTGGATGTCGTGCCTGTTGATTGAGGCGCTCTCTGTTCGTCTCGTCCATTTTCCTCATTTTTTGGGGAAAACGGGGTTACAGGCGGTGCTGCTGGTGTAACACCTGCTGGCAATACAGGGATTTCCACAGTAGATAACGGTGTTTCATCAATGACAGTTTTAGGATGGAATGCCAAAGCCCGCAATAGTGCCATTTCGACACCCATCCGACGCTCTGGTGCATAAGGGAGTTCTTTGCGACCCACCAATAGTGTCTGATAATACAGCTGTAAATCGGTCGGAGAAATTGACCTTGCCAGCAGACGCAAGCGCCCTTCCGTTGAAGAAGGTTCACTTTCAGGTTGCTGCGGCAATAACTGGAGCATGGCAATGTGGTGTAATTGTGCCAACATTTCGATCAGCAAATTTTCCCAATCCACACCTCGAGATGCCACTTGTTCAACCAAAGCCATCACGTGTTGCCCATCAGCACGAATGAGCGATTCAATTATCGCCAACGGTTGATCATCATTCAGTGTTCCCAGCATCTGGCTGACGATATCTGATGTCAGTTTTCCACCACCAAGCGCAATGGCCTGATCTGTTAAACTCAAGGCATCACGCAGACTGCCATCTGCCGCTCGCGCAAGAAGCTGACGGGCACGGGTATCGCTCTCTATCTGCTCTTCATGCAGGACGTGTTCTAACTGGCGACTAATCTGGTTCACATCAAGCGCTTTCAGATGGAATTGCAAGCAGCGTGAAAGAATAGTCACTGGCAATTTCTGTGGATCTGTCGTTGCCAAAAGGAATTTCACATGTTCAGGCGGCTCTTCCAACGTCTTCAGCAGAGCGTTGAAGCTATGTCGGGAAAGCATGTGAACTTCGTCAATAAGATAAACCTTGAAACGACCTCGGGCAGGGGCATACTGAACATTGTCCAGCAACTCGCGGGTATCTTCTACTTTTGTTCGGGAAGCGGCATCGATTTCAATCAGATCGACAAATCGCCCCTGTTCAATTTCAAGACAGTTGGCACACTGACCACATGGAGTTTTTGTAATACCCGTTTCGCAATTCAGTCCTTTTGCCAGCAGACGTGCGATCGTGGTTTTACCTACACCTCGAGTGCCGGAAAAAAGATAAGCGTGATGGAGGCGATGGTGCTCAAGACCATTCGCCAGTGCAGTCAGCACATGTTGCTGACCAACAACATCAGAAAATATTTGTGGGCGCCACTTACGGGCAAGTACCTGATAGCTCATGAATACCGGAGAAATTGAACATGACTGTCTATCATGCTAGCACAGCCTCACCATGAACGGCGAGGCTGATGTACTAATAATGCAAAAATCGGAACAATCAGTGGCCAGAGAATTCAATGATAGCGTAGCTATTAATGCCCTGCTTTTTCAAACGCTCAACGCCACCTAAGTCTGGTAACCCAATGATAAAAGCAGCTTCAGACACTTCACCACCCAAACGGCGGATCAGGCTTACAGTTGCTTCAATGGTGCCACCCGTTGCAAGAAGATCATCAACAACAAGAACTTTGTCTTCTTCATTGATGCTGCTTTTATGAATTTCCAATGTATCAGTGCCATATTCCAGATCGTAAGTTTCACTTAACGTCTCACGCGGTAGTTTGCCTTTTTTGCGGACAGGAACAAAACCCACACCCAAACGCAGTGCGACAGGAGCACCAAATAAGAAACCACGAGCTTCAGTACCAACAATTTTCGTGATGCCTTTTCCCTGATAACGCTCCACCAACAGATCTATCGTAGCTTGGTAGGCAGCAGGATTATCCAGCAATGTGGTAATGTCACGAAAAAGTATGCCTGCTTTTGGATAATCAGGGATCGTTTCAATACTATCTTTAATAAATTGGAGTTGTTGTGCGTTAGCGGTCATAATCGATGCCAGCCAGTTATAAAAAACGAAAACGGTAAAATCTATTCAAACTACTGGGAAAAAGCAACTGCAAAGCAAATAACAGCCTATATTTTGTTGATTTAGGTCAAGCTTTGCATTTATCACATTAGATGTTATTACTACCCAAAACAATAGGCCGATGTTACGTCGACTTTTACTAATAGATTATTAACAATAACGGGGTGCTGATGGGCATACAAAATTTATTAAGTGCACTTGAAAAACAAATCAGTATGCTGGAAAAAGATCTCACCTTACTGTCTGATACACCTTTTTCTATTCCTCGTTTTGATCAAACGCTATTCCATCATCACAGCAATAAACTTGGTGGCTATATGCTAGAAATCAAACAGAATATGGCGCAATTAAAAACCTGTGTAAACGATGGCCGTATTGAGCAAGTTAAATTTCTTTCTGAACGTTTAGTGACACAAATAGAAGCATTAAAACGCGAAATATCAACCCAAGCACTACGAAAACAAGAAGATAAGTTTGAACGCAGATCACAAGAAAAAGATCTTTATCAACGCCTGGCTGAACATCAAGATTATGAGCGCCGTTTAATCGCGATGATTGATGACCGAGAATTACAGTTAAATAAGCAAAATACGCTTACTGATAAGTATAAGCTACAAAAAGAAATCGCCGCTCTGGCGGGAAGATTAGCCCGTTGTCGCCAAGCCTTGATGCGCATCGAAAAATCGATCGAAAAACAGGAAAATTTAGATTAGCCACAAAGGGAATATCCATTTATGACTCTCGAACAATCATCACCTGAAGTACAGCTCGCGGTCGATCTCATTTATTTGCTTGAATGCAACGGAATTCCTCCAGATATCGCTCTCGCAGCCTTGGAGATCGTCAAACGTGATTTTCAGGGAAAACTGGAACAACAATCTCTACGACCTGAAGAATAAGCAAGATTTATACTTATTTCATTTTTTATTCCATCAGGCTCCATTTTTAAAAAATGGCTTAACCAGAAAATAAACTAAGGCAGGAATGGTTTGTCGCCGGAAGAAAATTTTCCATCTGAATGACGGTTCCCGATGTTCAGTTGCTTATCGACTTCTTGCAGACTCTCACCCTGCCCATTATGTAAATAAACTTCCAACTGGTTAAACGCAATATTGATATCATTTTCCCGACATAATTTATCGATGCTGCGATTAACTTCATCCACAGTACGGCTGCGATCACCTAATTCTCGCACATAGAGCCTTAATTCATGATCCAGAGTACTGGCACCGAAACTCATGAAGTAAACTTGCGGCCCTGGTTCGTTCATCACGCGTGAATTATCATTCGCCGCTTTTAACAAAACTTCTTTCACTTTATCCAGATCGGAGCCATATGCAACGCCAACCTTAATGATAATTCGCGTAACGGTATCAGAAAGTGTCCAGTTGATAAGACGTTCCGTCACAAATGCCCGATTGGGAATGATCACTTCTTTGCGGTCAAAATCTGTGATCGTCGTCGCACGAATACGGATCTTACTGACTGATCCAGAGTAAGTTCCTATTGTTACCGTATCTCCAATACGGACTGGGCGTTCAAACAAAATGATCAAACCTGAGACAAAGTTGGCAAAGATTTCCTGTAAACCAAAACCTAAACCAACTGAAAGAGCGGCTGCCAACCATTGCAATTTATTCCAGGAAACGCCCAATGTTCCTAATGCAGTTATCCCCCCGACCCCAATGATCAGATAAGTGAGTGTCGTCTTAATGGCATATGAAGAACCTTGCTGTAACTGCAATCGGGATAGTACTAACACTTCCAATAATCCGGGTAAGTTTCTCATCATGACCCATGCAATCACCAGCATGGCTATCGACAATGCTAAATCCTTCAAGGTCACGTATTTCAGTACGTTGCCCAACTCTGTTGTTGTGCTGTATTGCCACAAATTGACCCCATCAAGGTAAGAAAATACGGTCACCAGATCAGACCAAATCCAATAAAATGCACCTAAAAAGATCAAAAACAACACCATACTGGTCAAACGCAATGATTGCTGGTTAATGAGATCCAAGGCCATTGGCGGTTCTTCAATCACTTCCCCTTCAGCGCCTTCTTTTGCCAAAGATTGACGTCGGGCAACTGCACGTCGATAAGCAATGCCGCGGGCGGCAATACCCAATCCCCGTAAACAAGCCTGATAACTGATATGCCAGAGAAACAGCAGATACAGGCTATAGAGCCAACGTTCTGCCAAACGCAAGGTTGTGTAGAAATAGCCTGATACCATCAACACCATCAAAATCAACGGTGCAAACGTTAATATTGTCACCACTATGGTGCGAATCATGTGCGCACTTTTTTCACGCCATACCCGACGGCAGAAAGGAAAGACAAAAAGAAAGACAAAAAACAGACAAATCAATACAGTGCATTGACCAATAACATCATCAGACAGCCGAAGGGGATGCTTGACGCCCAAGGTTATCCAGAACAAAATAGGCAACACCGCAATTGACAAGCGGGCGAGATTTTTGCGGAATAACGCGCAATCAGCTCTGTTCAAAGAAAAATGTTGTTCTCCAATCCCACCTTTAGCCAGAATCTGGTAACTACAACTGAACATAATCCAAAATAGTGCTAATTGACGGGAAAATCCCCAAATCAAATCACCTAAATCATCACCTGATTTCGAATACCAATAACCCACCGCCAGCACAATAAAAGCGAGCGGTAATGTTTTTATCAGTGTCAAGATCAGTGCCAGTGGAGTATGTAACTGGCTATCACGACGGAACTGCCCCACTTCATCAGCAATTTTCTGTAATTGCTCATTAATGCCTTTAGTTTGCCAGCGCAAAAACAAACCAACCAGCAAAAGCGGAATAACAAAATGAATGGAATTCTTCAAGCCTATAATCAGGTCACTCAACGTCAAATGAATATTCAGATTGCTCAGCTCTTCTTGAACCTGCTCAGGCAGGGATTTCAGCCAGGCCAAATTCATCGGCTTATTGCTGTTTACCCAGAAGATTTGCTGGACAAGCGTTTGTTCCAGCGATTTGGTAACATCCGACAATTGCTGCTGATCCGTCTGTAAGTTGATGGCATGAGTAATCTGATTTCCCAACTGATTATTGAGTTGATCCAAAAGCTCACGGCGAACATCCAGAATTTGGTTGATGGCATTATGGACTTCTTCCAGCATCTCAGGGGATTCGTTCTCTATTCTATTGTGGTTATCTTTCAATAAATCAGCGACATAAGAATTGTCTTGATAAAGCTGTTCTCGTTCCTGAGTGATTTCAAATTGTTCCAGGCGTAAATCAGCAATTTTTGTCGGTAAATCCTTCGTCAGTACATCTTGAGGTACTTTCAACTGCTCCTGAAACAAAATACGCGATAGTAACAAGCTGCCACGTAACACCTTGATCTGCTCTTTTAGATTCCTCTCAGACTGAATAACTCTATCCAGATAATTTTTGACGCGAATGTTTTTCTGCACCAATTGATTATTATCACGGGTTGCAGCAACCAGCCGTTCACTGAGTTCACGGTTGTTATCGATTTCCTCTTGAATCAGCGGATTATCCTGAATATGTGAATTTTTTCCGTCTTGCGTTTGTGCTTCTTTGGCTTTTTCTTCAGAAAGGATCAGGCGCTTGCCACTCACCACATCTTGAATGAATTGGACATAACGTTCCAATTGCCCAATTTGAAATGTCGTGTAATCCCGTTGCTGCTGTAAGAGTGACTGTAGCTGCGTATTCGCCTGTAAAGATGCCCTTTGAAGATCATTCTGCTGCATCAAGAAAAATTGTTCTACCAACAACAATTCCGTCTGGGTACGGCTTGATTCCTGTTGTTCAGTCAATGCGTTATTGAGTTGATTACGAATTTGCTGCAATCTTTGCACATTGCGGAATAGTACGTTTTGCGCACGTTCTGGTTGTGTTTGCAGCCCGATTAACTGGCTATTGTAGTTGGCAAGATTTTCTTGTGCCCGCTGCAAACTATACAGAGTGTTGTTCAGTTTCGATTCAAGCTGTTTCAGGGATAATGTTCCCAACACCTGTTTATACTCATTTTCATTTTTCTCAGCGTTATTTCTCAGGTTTTCCAATTCAGTCATAACCTGGCGTGATTTTTGCGGGGCTTCTTGCTGATTTTTTTTCAGTATATTGGATTCCTGCTTCACCCAATCTATCTTATCAAAGAAAGAAAGGGCTTTTTCCAAGTCAGCTATTGATACCTTTTCCTCAACCGTATGCTCTTTACGTTCTGTCAGGAGATTAAGCTGATTTTGAATATCAGTACGGGTTGGAACATCACTACTGAAAGCCGCATTCGCCGGAGAAAAGAACGATGACAGGAGAAAAAGTAACGCCAACATCAAAACAAAGCGAAAAAATAGTCTATCCGGGAGTTTGTTGCACAAGTCCCTCTTATTGAGCAAAACACCCAAGTATCGGTTAACAGAAACCATGAACTCATCTACTCGTCAATTGCAGATAATGGAATGATAGTGCTAACGATCAGAAACATCGGCGGTATTTCTGATTTCGCACTTCCTGAGGCGTTAATTTTAAAATGATAACACTTTCGATGCAGCCAATGTCCACTGAGCCAATTCGCTCAACGTACCAATTTCTACACCATCAACCAATACCAGTTCACTAATTCCTCTGGCATCCGTACAGGTTTTGCACAATTTAACTTCGACATTCTGTGCTGTCAAAATTTCCAGCATCTGTTTTAGATTATAGCCCTCTTTAGGGGCCTGCCCGGCCAAACCAGCAACAACAGCATCAGACATCAGGAACAATTTCAGTTCGTTGTGGGGTTCATGCTCTTTAAGAGCAATGGACAGTCTCAACGCATTAAAAAGAGACTCATTACCATATGCCGCCCCATTGGCGATAATCAGAATGGATTCCATTAACATTTATTTTTGTTATTCCTGTATTCAGTGTGTATTTTTCTCACTGCATCGCAGGTGGTGACTATGTTTAAGTGTATCAATGAGGCTATCCACCAAATGTGCAGATTGTTCTTGAATATTAAAACTGTCCGGTGAGAATAACCAATTTTCCAGTAACCCCGCCATAAATGCCCTCAACATGATAGCAGAACGCCTGAGGTCAAGATCATAGGGCAACTCTCCTGATTGAATGCAATCCGACAATACTTTTTCAATCTTCTGGTAATCAGAAATACATGTCTCCCTAAGCTCTTCAGCTAATAAAGACATTTCTCCAACGAACTCACATTTGTGGAAGAAAATTTCCATTAACTGGCGGATTTGGAAATCATCAATCATCATTCTTAACATAGAAATCAATAAAGATCTCAATGCAAGGAGTGGATTATTAGGGTATTTTGTTTGATACTCTTTCTCTAACTCGTTTATTTTATGCGCTGGCATTTTGCAAACAATAGAAAGTAGATCCGTTTTATTTTTAAAGTGCCAGTAAATTGCTCCGCGCGTTACGCCTGCTGCAATTGCGATATCAGATAATGAGGTACCGGAAACACCACGCTCAGAAAAAATCTTTATCGCGGCTTCAATGATTTGCTGACGAGTTTGTTGTGCTTGTTGTTTAGTTTTTCGTGCCATTTTCGCGCCATAAACTTTGTTTTTGACTTAAGCTGATTTACATACATTCATGTATGTTTGTACTATAGCACCCTTAATCAATAAAGTAATGATTTCACCATTAGATTAGAGAATCGACATTGAAAAATTGAGGTTTACTTATGCGAAAAAACAGGGGAGTTTTGCCTCTGGCCATATTACTGGTACTTTCAGGCAGTTTCATTCTTTCAGGATGTAATGACAATCAAAATACACAGCAAGGGACTACTGGCCAGCATGTTCCTGAAGTGGGTATCGTAACGCTGAAAGCAGAACCTCTTACAGTCATCGCGGAGTTGCCAGGCCGTACAACAGCCTACCGTGTTGCAGAAGTTCGGCCTCAAGTCAGCGGCATTATTCTGAAACGTAACTATAAAGAAGGAAGTGATATTACCGCTGGAGAGTCGTTATACCAAATAGATCCAGCAACCTATCAGGCAGAATACAATAAAGCCAAAGCGAGTCTGGCCAGAGCACAAGCCAATGCCAACGTATCTCACTTAACTGTTGAACGTTATAAGTCTTTGTTAGGAACACAATATGTGAGTAAACAGGAGTTTGATAAAGCAACTTCTGAGTACGAACAGGCAAACGCAGATGTTCAGTCCTCTCAAGCGGCGCTGGAAAGTGCCAGAATCAATTTGGCATATACCAGAGTCACTTCCCCTATCTCTGGTCGCGCGGGTAAATCCACCGTCACAGAAGGGGCATTGGTTTCAGCAGGGCAGCCAACCGCTTTGACAACCGTTCAGCAATTGGATCCTATCTACGTTGATATCACCCAATCAAGTGATGACTATCTACGGCTTAAAAATGAAGTTGCAAGAGGAACTGTTCAGCAAAAGAGTAAGAAAAACAAAATCCGTCTAATTACTGACGCAGGCCGAGAGTACAGCCAAGAAGGCTACCTTGAGTTTTCAGATGTTACGGTTGATGAATCAACAGGCTCTATTACTATGCGTGCTGTTTTCCCAAACCCAAATGAAGAATTACTCCCGGGTATGTTCGTCCGTACCAAGTTAGAAGAAGGTGTGCGCCAAAATGCGATTTTGGTTCCTCAGCAAGCAATTACCAGAACACCTCGCGGCCAGGCAACCACATTGGTTGTTGATAAAGATAACAAAGTAGAATTGCGCAATATCAATGCTGCTCAGGCACTCGGTAACAAGTGGCTGGTAAAAGAAGGTTTGAAAGCTGGGGATAGAGTAATCGTTACAGGGTTACAAAAAATAATGCCAGGAATAACGGTTAAGCCAACAGAAACTGATCTGAACGCCAAACCTACAGCTGATCAAGCTGAGCCTGCAAAAAAGCCTCAATAAGGAGTAGGTGATTCATGCCTAAGTTTTTTATCGAGCGGCCAATCTTTGCATGGGTAATTGCGATTATCACCATGCTATCTGGCCTGCTGGCAATCATGAAATTACCTGTGGAGCAATATCCCGCAATTGCGCCACCTGCGATTTCTATTTCAACGGCTTACCCCGGAGCTGACGCGACAACATTGCAGAATACTGTAACACAGGTTATTGAACAGAACATGAATGGTATCGATAACCTGGTGTATATGTCTTCCAGCAGCGATTCAGCCGGTCAGATGAATATCACGCTGACCTTTGAAGCGAACACGGATCCAGATGTCGCGCAAGTACAAGTTCAGAATAAATTGCAATTGGCAATGCCCTTGTTACCTCAAGAAGTTCAGCAACAAGGGATCAGTGTTGATAAAACCACCAGTTCGTTTTTGATGGTGGCAGGTTTCCTTTCTGAAGATGGTTCCATGACTCAAGATGATATTGCAGACTATGTTGGTGCCAATGTCAAAGACTCCTTGAGCCGTGTTACTGGTGTAGGGGAAACAGCACTGTTTGGTACACAGTATGCCATGCGTATCTGGCTCAACCCTGACAAATTGCTCAACTATAAAATGACCATCAGTGATGTCATTAGTGCGATTAAAGCTCAGAATAATCAGGTTGCAGCCGGGCAATTAGGCGGAACCCCTGCCATTCCGGGTCAGCGCTTAAATGCCTCAATCATCGCACAAACTCGTCTGAATTCGGCGGAAGAGTTCAGCAATATTTTGCTGCGTGTGAATCCCGATGGTTCGCACATTAACTTAAGTGATGTCGCCACCGTTGAGTTAGGCGCTGAAAGTTACAGTATGATTGGTCGGTTCAATGGCAAACCTTCAGCGGGGATCGGTATTAAACTCGCGACAGGCGCTAACGCATTAGATACCTCAAAAGCAGTCAAGAAAGCACTGGCTGAGATGTCGCCTTTCTTCCCACATGGGTTGACGGTTGTATATCCCTATGACACAACTCCATTCGTTAAAATTTCTATTTTCGAAGTGGTAAAAACATTGGCAGAAGCCATTTTGCTAGTGTTTGTCGTCATGTATCTGTTCCTGCAAAACTTCCGCGCAACCTTGATTCCAACCATCGCGGTTCCGGTTGTATTGCTTGGCACATTTGCCATTCTTGCTGCATTTGGCTATTCCATCAATACATTGACCATGTTTGCCATGGTGCTTGCTATCGGCTTGCTCGTGGATGATGCCATTGTTGTGGTGGAAAACGTCGAACGTGTGATGCAGGAAGAAGGTCTGTCACCGAAAGAAGCCACCAAAAAATCGATGGGGCAAATTCAAGGGGCACTTGTCGGTATTGCACTGGTACTGTCCGCGGTATTTGTACCAATGGCATTCTTCGGAGGAGCGACAGGGGCAATTTACCGTCAGTTCTCAATCACCATTGTTTCAGCAATGGTGCTGTCTGTGCTGGTAGCCTTAATTCTGACTCCTGCACTATGTGCCACCATGCTCAAACCTGTTGCTAAAGGCAGCCATGGCTCTCAGAAAGGTTTCTTTGGCTGGTTTAACCGCATGTTTGAAAAGTGCACCCATCATTATACCGATAGTGTTGGGCGGATGTTGCGTGCTACCGGGCGTTATCTGGTGATCTATGTCGTATTAATAGGCGGTATGGCCTGGATGTTTGACCGCATGCCATCCTCCTTCCTGCCAGAAGAAGATCAAGGCGTCTTATTGGCAATGGTTCAATTACCACCAGGCTCCACTCAGGAACAGACGCAGAAAGTATTGGATCAAATCAATGACTATTTCTATACCGAAGAAAAAGATGTTGTTAAATCTGCGTTTACAGTTAACGGCTTTGGTTTCGGTGGTCAGGGGCAAAATACCGGTCTGGCATTTGTCAGCTTAAAAGATTGGGAATTGCGTAAAGACGAAAAAGATAAGGTTCCAGCCATTGTAGCGCGAGCAAACGAGAATTTTGCTCAAATCAAGGAAGCTATTGTCTTTGCATTTAATATTCCTTCAATTGTAGAGCTGGGCTCTGCCAGTGGTTTTGACTTCCAATTGATTGACAAAGGAAACCTGGGGCATGAGGCACTGACAGCAGCACGTAATCAATTACTTGGTATGGTCGCACAACATCCAGATATGCTCACGAGCGTTCGTCCTAATGGACAGAATGACTCGCAGCAATACCGGATCCATATCGATAAGGAAAAAGCGGAAGCATTGGCTGTATCTACCACCAATATCAACACAACATTAAGTACGATGTTTGGTGGTACTTATATCAATGACTTTATTGATCGAGGTCGTGTGAAAAAAGTCTATATCCAGGCTGATGCACACTACCGCATGTTACCGAGTGATATCAGCAACTTATATGTCCGTAACTATCTTAGCCAAATGGTGCCGTTTTCTGCATTCATAGACACATCGAAAGAACCTTGGGTTTATGGTTCTCCACGTCTGGAACGCTATAACGGCCTCCCTTCCATGGAAATCGTGGGTGAAGCAGCTTCAGGTAAAAGTACCGGTGACGCAATGGTTCTGATGGAGCAACTGGCATCACAATTACCACCCGGCATTGGCTATGACTGGACTGGAATGTCTTATCAGGAACGCTTGTCTGGTAATCAGGCCCCGGCTCTATATGCGCTGTCATTGATTGTTGTCTTCCTTTGTCTGGCAGCTCTTTATGAAAGCTGGTCTGTGCCATTTTCAGTAATGCTGGTCGTTCCTCTCGGGATTATTGGTGCATTGTTAGCAACATCGATGCGTGGCCTGGGCAATGACGTTTACTTTAAGGTTGGCTTGTTGACGACTATCGGATTATCCGCGAAGAACGCCATCCTTATTGTAGAATTCGCTAAGGATCTGATAGAGAAGGAAGGAAAGGGATTAATAGAAGCAACTTTAGATGCTGTCAGAATGCGCCTGCGCCCAATCCTAATGACCTCTCTGGCCTTTATGCTTGGGGTTATGCCTCTGGTACTGAGCAATGGCGCAGGGTCAGGAGCACAAAATGCCGTAGGAACCGGGGTACTGGGTGGCATGATTGCAGCTACATCACTGGCAATCTATTTCGTTCCAGTATTTTTCGTTGTCATTAAGCGTCGATTTACAAAGAAAAGTGAGGAGATTGAACAGATCTCAACCCATCACTAAATTCAACTCAACTATGTTAAAAAGGCCACTTGTGTGGCCTTTTTAAATGAAACGGAATCAGTTCACACAACAAACCATCAACCTTACAATATTTACGTTAAAACACACCCATAATCTAATCAAAATAAACACTTATGAAATCCGAGTTATGTTTAAAATCGGCATCTTTTTGTTTTTTATAATAAATAGAAGATAAATTGGTAACCTTGCTTGTTTTTCTTCTGATAACACCTTTAACGGTAAAAAGTGTTCCATCTCGATGGTGACATATGTAATAATAGCGCTATATTGATTTTGAAAGTCGCAACACAATCGCCTATAATGACTTCTGTGCTATTGCTACAGCATCTACTGTATTAGTTTATTTCAATATATTTAACAGCATATGCAGATATGACTATCCTTTATAGTAGACTGTTAAGCTATCGCCAAAAATCAGGCTTTGCTAGAACTAAGCATTTTTGTCATAATTAAGCGTAAATTAGTCTTCTTTAAAAACCCTAGTTGGTCAGATACGTAATATAGGGCTTTAATATTAATAAATAATAATCATGTTTTGATAGGCTTCATTCTAAAAGAATGACTATAATAAATAGCATGTATAATCCTTAGTTCAAATAAGCTGCGCCTTGTTTACGGAGGTGATTATGGATGAATATTCACCAAGAAGACACGATATTGCTGAATTAAAATATTTATGTGAAAATTTAATTCACAAGGCACTTTCAGTCCTGAATCGCACTGACAATCATTGGATTCATGATCTAAGTTCCGAAAAAAGCTTAAAATTAAACGAATTGATCGAACACATTGCAGCTTTCGTCTGGAGTTTTAAAATTAAATACGCAGATAACTACGATCTTAGTACCTTAATTGATGAGTATCTGGATGAAACATATAATTTATTTGGAAGTGATAAGATAAGCTTTCTTGAACTTACAAAATGGCAAAGAACAAACGAACACTTAACTAACATTCTGTTACATGATTTGAATGCTTCTTTAAGCAAAACCTAATAAATATATTTCTAACTATTTTTTATACCAAATAAGATAAGGCGACTATGACTAAAACTGACTATCTGATGCGTTTGAGAAAATGCACTTCTATTGAAACACTGGAACGCGTAATTGAAAAAAATAAATATGAGCTTTCGGATGATGAACTTGAACTGTTCTACTCCGCTGCTGACCACCGTTTAGCCGAACTTACCATGAATAAACTCTATGATAAGATCCCATCGTCTGTTTGGAAATTTGTCCGCTAAACTGAAGTGATCAGATAGGAAGTGACCAAAGCCGGTAGCGATTATCGGCTGACGGCATAAAGTCAATGATGAGCTTAAAACTGGTGAGGGCCCTGCCAGCGACATCCCGGCACACACATCCCCTGCTATGGCTGCTTCTTTCCAGACCTGACCAAGTTAACAAGTTAGCGTTGCGGGAGAACCAACAGAGCCCTCATTGATATTCGCTTCCAACTGCGAAGCGGTCGACATTATCTTTCATACATCATGAAATAGCAAGGAAACTTTATTTGAATGCTTATTTATTGCACTCTCAGGTGTAAAAATAACCAAATAGACACAAATGTGGCACATTTCCTATATACAGATAGAAGAATAAGCAAATACATTAAGCAAGCCCAATAAATCACTTCTGTATCATACAAAAAGCCAATAATTTAAAATATCAAATTAACTAAAATACCCCCTTTCTTTTCACGTCCTTCAAAACAAAAAATAGCCATACAAATCAACAAATAAACCAGAAAAACAATATTATTCGCATTATCTGACAAGCATTGATAAAATTGAACGTGATAATTCATCTCCAGAATAAAAAACATATTCATAAATTTTATTTACAATTTTATGAATTGATTTTCGAATAATTTAAAATTTATTATCTGTAATCATCGTTTATCCATTTTTTACACGCTTAAAAAGCAAAGGATGTTATGAGCCAGGCATTACAAAATTTAATTAACTTAATACATCTGGAAAAGATAGAAGATGGAATTTATCGAGGGCAAAGCGAGGATTTGGGATTTCCTCAAGTTTTTGGCGGACAAGTGATAGGCCAAGCGCTATATGCAGCAAAACAAACCGTTACTGATGATAGAATGATTCACTCTTTCCATAGCTATTTTTTACGCCCGGGAGATAGTAGTAAGCCGATCGTTTATGATGTCGAAATATTGCGTGATGGGAAAAGTTTTAGTGCTCGTCGTGTCAGTGCAATACAATATGGTCACCCTATTTTCTATATGACGGCCTCTTTCCAAAGTCATGAAGAAAGTTTTGAACACCAGAACACCATGCCTGTCGTTCCCCCTCCAGAAGAGTTAGAATCCCAAGAAGAAATAGCAAAAAAAATGGCTGACTCACTTCCCGCCAAACTAAAAAATGCTTTTTCTACACCACCTCTGGAAATGAAAATAATCAAACCTCACATCTTACCTAATCACTCCCCCAAAGCCCCTGTTCGTTATGTTTGGTTCCGCAGCAATGGGAAAATGCCGGAAGACCCATTCATTCACAGCTGCTTACTCGGATATGCTTCAGACTTCAATTTCCTACCGACATCATTACAGCCCCATGGCGTAGAATTTATGGGACGTAATATGCAAGTAGCCACAATTGACCATTCAATGTGGTATCACCGCCCTTTTAGTATGAATGATTGGTTGCTCTATGCGATCGAAAGTCCATCAGCATCAGGAGCTCGTGGTTTTGTGCGCGGGCATATTTATACCCGTCAAGGTGCTCTCATCGCTTCTACGGTTCAAGAAGGAGTCATCAGAAAGCTGTAATGAATGAATTAAATACACACTGTATGCCGTAATAACAGAAAAGAAATAAGTACTGTGCCATTGGTGTTGTCCTGTTGTTATTCTCTGTTATTGCGGCACGGCACACAGTGTTCAAAGAAGAAAAGTATGATCAGTTATAAGCACTTTCACCATGTGAAGTAATATCCAACCCTTCCCTTTCTGATTCAATACTAATGCGTAATCCAACCAGTTTATCGGCGATCTTAAATGAAATATAAGCAGCCAACGATGACCAAATAATACAAACTAATATACTAATCATCTGAATACCGAACTGCCGTAACATTGTCATTCCCTCAGGGAATCCTGTTCCACCTAAAATGGACGCGGTAAAAACACTGGTCAATAAACAACCGATGATGCCACATACTCCATGCACACCAAACACATCACAGACATCATCTGCACGCAACCACCGTTTCAGTATGACCACTCCCCACAAACCAGCAACACCTGCAATCAGTCCCATAATCAGCGCACCACCGATACCAACCGTTGCCGCAGCAGGCGTAATTATCACTAAACCTGAAATACACCCTGAACATGCTCCCAAAAGTGAAGGTTTCTGACGAAATAACCACTCAGAAATAACCCACGATAATACCGCCCCCGCTGTTGCTATTACAGTGTTCACGAGTGCCAGTGCTGCAATGGCATTTACTGCACCAGCGGACCCCACATTGAACCCAAACCAGCCGATATAAAGGATAGCCATTCCAATAAAAGTCATTGGTAAGTTATGGGGTTTAAACGCCTCTCGTCCAAATCCTGAACGCTTTCCCAGTAGATAAGCGCCAACCAGCCCTGCCGCTGCCGCATTAATATGAACAACCGTCCCACCAGCGAAATCCAAAGCGCCATCCTCAGCAAGCCAACCTCCTCCCCACACCATATGTGCCATCGGGATATACGATACCGTCAGCCATAACACGCTAAAAATCAATAATGCTGAAAAACGGATTCTCTCGCATAAGGCTCCCACCACTAAAGCTACAGTGATACAAGCAAATGCCCCCTGAAAAACAACATGAATTAATTTATAGAATCCCCCATTCAGGTCAGTTATAGATATATTTTTCAGCATGACTTGATCTAATCCACCCCAAAAACGGTTACCCGCCTCAAAAGTCATGCTGTAACCGTAAACAACCCAAAGCACACAAACCAATGAAAAACTGACAATCACCTGTGACATCAATGACAAAACATTTTTGCGGCGCAATAGCCCTCCATAGAACAGAGCAATTCCGGGTATCGTCATAAAAAGTACCAATACAGTATTTATAAACATAAATACTGTATCAGCCTTATCAAGCGTTTTTTCCGCAGCAAAAGCGAATGAAGGAAAACTGACTGCAAGGCCAACTATGGATAAGAGTTTCTTGTTCATTTTTCTCCTCCTATTTACAGTGCTGAGTCGTTCGTTTCACCCGTCCTGATACGAACGGCATGCTGTAACTCAAAGATAAAAATCTTTCCGTCCCCCATTTTTCCCGTGAATGCAGTCTGCTGAATAATATCGACAATCTCCTCAACCCGTTCATCATTGATAGCAATATCAATCTTAACTTTGGGCAAAAAGTTAACGTTATATTCAGCTCCTCGATAAAGCTCAGAATGACCTTTTTGGCGTCCAAATCCTTTTACTTCTGTGATAGTCATACCTTGCACTCCTATATCAGCAAGCGCTTCTCTCACTTCGTCCAGCTTAAATGGCTTTATGATGATGGTAATTAACTTCATATTTCCCCCACTTTTTGCTGTATTTGTATTTGCTGTGTTTACACAGGGTTGTTTGCAAGGGATATGCCAAAAGTTAAAAATAATATTTAATCAACATATTACTGAAGAACATCTCTAAGGAAGGGATAAGAAAGGGGAGCAGCAAACACATCCGCTCCCCATATGCACATTAAGCGGGCACAGTCTCATTCAAGATCTCACCAACCTGTTGGAGTTGGTACATTTGATAGTAGCGCCCACGTTGTGCCAGTAGCTGTTGGTGTCGTCCTTGTTCGACGATTGCACCACGATGCAGCACGAGTATGGAATCAGCTTCAATAATGGTTGAAAGACGGTGAGCAATAACTACCAGCGTTGTTTGTTTACGGATTACCCCTAGCGCTTTCTGCACTGATTGCTCCGTTCCCGAATCAATATTCGCGGTTGCCTCATCCAAAATAAGGATCTGTGGCGTTTGCACTAGAACCCTAGCCATTGCCAATAGCTGTTTTTGCCCTGCGGAAAGGGTATTTCCCTGTTCCCCCAATACTGAATTTAAACCATCTGGTAAGCTATGGACAAACTCGGCTAATTGAACCATTTCCAGCACTTCCCAAATTTTCTCTTCACTAATATCCCGCCCTAACGTGACATTGTCGAAAAATGAAGCAGCCAGAACCACAGGGTCTTGCTGTACCATCGCCACACCATTACGTAATACAGTATGAGAAAGCGAAGATACCGGACGCCCATCAAGATAAATTTCACCGTCCTGCCACGGATAGTACCCCATAATCAAATTTGCCAGAGTACTTTTACCGCTTCCCGTATGTCCAACCAAAGCCACGAATCCATGTGGGGGAACATGTAGGTTAATATCACTCAAGACACGCTTGTCACTTCGATAGGCAAAATTCAGATTTTCAATATCAATCCTTCCGCTAGCCAACGCTTCCAGATCCCCCCCATACTGCTGCTGGGGACTATCCATAAGTTCAAAAACCCGCTCTCCTGAAATTATAGCCTGCTGTAATACTGACTGTTGTGCGGTCAATTCAATCAACGGTTCATTCAATCGGCCAAGATAGTTGATAAAGGCGTACAATACACCTACGCCAATGATTTCGGATCCTTTCAGCCCAAACAGAAAAAGCAAACCGCACAATACTGCGGTAGAAAAAAAGCTCAATAATGGCCGCAATAAGATGCCATCTAACCGTAATGCCTGCATACGAGCCTGATAATGCGCTCGGTTGGTAGCCAGCATTTTTTCACCAAAACGAGCTTGCTGACGAAACTGCTGAATTACGGTCATTCCATTAATGGCTTCATTAAAACCATCATTAATGTCAGCCAAGTAGCCACGAACCCTTCTCACAATTGGAGTGCTGTATTGCTGATAAATTACCATTACCAGCAATACAGCCGGAAATATTACGATCGCAACACATGCCATGCGCCAATCCAGAATAAACATAGCTATCAGCATAGCTCCAATCAATGCAATGCTGCGAAATACAGTAGGGATCACATTTACAAACAGATCATTAATAACTTCAGTATCATTTGTTACACGGGATATCAATTGACCCACAGGCTGAGTATCGAAAGCACTTAATGGCTGACGTAATGCCGAGTTCATAACATCAGTGCGAAGTTGCTGGACTATTCCCACTGATGCCTGATTAAAAAATAAAGTCTGATAATAATGCAAAGCAGCCGAAACAAGTTGTAAGACTAAAAATAAGGCTGCAAGACTAATGACTGTATCAAGCGGCAAGTTTCCCGTTGCGACCATGTTGTCAATAAAATAGCTTACAAGCAGTGGCCCGCTCACCTCTGCCAATGCGGCAATCCATAACATCAGTACAGCAATTAGCATTGGTTTTCGATAATTTTTACTGTAAGAGAGCAAGCGCCTTAATGATGGCCAGAGCTTGCGCATATGAGTATTAGTCATTTTCCCCATCCAATGCGGCTTCTAATTGTTGGTAATGGTACATATCAAAATACCAACCTGATTGAGCGATAAGTTGCTTATGCTGCCCCTGCTGCGCAATCGTGCCATGTTGCATAACCAAAATATTATCTGCTTCCGTTAATGCAGACAGTCGATGTGCACTGATAATAATGGTGCGATGCTGCCGCCATTGGCTGAGATTTTTCATGATTTGGTGTTCTGTATGCCCATCAACCGCCGACAGTGCATCATCAAGAATCAAAATCTCAGTATCCAACAACAAGGCTCTTGCGATGGATATACGCTGTTTTTGCCCACCAGAAAGCATGACGCCACGTTCACCTACTTCAGTCTGATAACCTTGAGGCAATCGCAAAATATCATCATGTACATTTGCCAAGCGAGCAACTTCTTCTATTTGTTCTTGGGTTGCATCTGGCCGACCTAACGCAATATTACCGGCAACCGTGTCTGAAAACAGAAAAGGCGTCTGGTTCACGATAGCCAATCGTGAACACCACTCTTCCATTCTGAGAGAAGAGATATTCTGAGATTGAAAAAGAATCTCTCCATCAGTGACATCAAATTGTCGCTGTAATAAAGCCAGCAACGTACTCTTTCCTGCACCCGTTGGGCCACACAACCCGAGTAATTGCCCGGGCTCCAACTTGAAATGGATATTCCCTAAGACAGGCTTATCATTTTTGGGATAAATAAAAGAGTTAATGTTTGCCTGCAAGGTTCCCCGTCCTGGAGATAAAGACAAAGCTCCATCTTCAATCACTAGTGGCTCCTGCAACAGACTGCGGATACGTGTATACGCAGCACTGCCTCTCTCAACAATATTAAACATCCACGCCAATGCCAACATTGGCCAAATCATCAATCCCAGATACATAACAAAGCTGGTCAGTTCACCAAGGGTCATGGAACCGTGCACAACCATCCAGCTTCCTCCCCCTACGGCCAAGAGGTTTGCAACAGCAATGGTGATAAAAATCGTGGGGTCAAAACGGGCATCCACACGTGCTACATGCATATTTTTACGCCCAGCATCAATAGCCACTTCTTCAAACTGATTGGATTGCAGCTTTTCCAAGCCAAACGCTTTTATCATGCGAATGCTGGTTAAACTTTCTTGTGCGTGGTTATTCAGGGCAGAGAATGCACCTTGCGCAGATTTAAAGCGGTGATGAAGCTGATTGCCATAATGCTTAATTGCAAATGCCATGATAGGCATGGGCAGTAATGATAATAACGTTAATTGCCAGCTGATTTGCACACTCATTACGATTAGGACAGCACATCCCATCACTAGCGCATCAACTAAAGTAAGTACTCCCTCACCTGCCGCAAAAACAACTCTATCAACATCATTTGTTGCGCGAGCCATAAGGTCGCCTGTTCGATGACGCAAATAAAACTCAGGATTTTGGCTACTCAGTCGCAGATAGAAATCACTGCGCAATTTAACCGCCAGCCGATAAGAGGCCCCAAACAGCCACACACGCCAGACATACCTCAATCCATAGATTGCTACCGCGATCAGCATCATCAGCCCCAACCAAATTAGCAGCTGGCTGGATGACATTGTTTTTGCACTAATACCGTCAACAATAATTCCGACCAATCGTGGAGGAATCAGCTGTAGCACCGCAATTATGATGAGAAAAACAACAGCGCCTAAATAACGCCGCCATTCACTAATAAAATACCAGCTTAATTGTGAAAATAATCTCACACACCTATTCCCAAGGTAAAAAATGAAAAGAATTAACGTCTGCCTACCAAAGGCGACTTCATGTTACTGAATCTGGTATCGGCAACGCCGTTGTATATTTTATCTTCTCCATAGCAAAGTTGGAACTTACATCAATCAAACCAGAAATCCCATTCACCATGCGTTTATAAAATCGATCATAACTTTTCATATCAACAACTTCTACATGCATTAGGTAGTCATATTCGCCCGCCATGCGATAAAATGTTAAAACTTCCGGCATCTCTCTGATAAAAGACACAAACTGTTCATACCACTCACTGTTATGTTGCTGAGTCTTAATCATCACTATCACAGTCAGACTAAGCCCAAGTTTAGCGCCATTTATCAATGCCACTTTTCCAACAATATACCCTTCATCTTCCAGTCGCTTAAGGCGTTTCCAGCAAGGTGTGGAAGTCAGATTAACAGCTTCAGCCAGCGCATTCAGGGATAGACTACAGTCCTGTTGGAGCAGTTCCAGTAGCTTACGGTCTATTTTATCTAGCATATCTAAATCCTGTAGAAATATTTCCCAAATATAACGGATAAACTCAGAAAAATAATAATCTATTTCTCTAAATGTAAGGGTAATCTATATACCACTACGGTATTATTATTCAGGGTCAATTTTATGTCGTCTTTATGGGCTAAAAATGCCATAAGAGCTATTCAGGCTGATTATCAACGCAGCGCAGATACCCATCTGATACGTCTCAACCTCCCCATGTTTTCGGATATCCATCTTTACCTCAAAGATGAGAGTACTCACCCTACGGGTAGCCTAAAACACCGGCTTGCACGCTCCCTATTCCTTTATGCACTCACTAATGGCTGGATTAAGGAAGGAACTCCAATTATTGAAGCTTCATCCGGCAGTACCGCTGTTTCGGAAGCTTACTTTGCCCGATTACTCGGTTTGCCTTTTATTGCTGTAATGCCTTCCTGCACAGCTAAACGCAAAATTCAGGAAATTGAGTTCTACGGTGGTAAATGCCATTTTGTGGAACATTCAGCCATGATTTATCAGGAGTCAGAACGTCTGGCAAAAGAGCTAAATGGTCATTTCATGGATCAATTTACCTATGCCGAACGAGCTACTGATTGGCGAGGCAACAATAACATTGCAGAAAGCATTTTCCGTCACATGAAACTGGAGCCATTTCCTGAACCGGCTTACATCGTTATGAGTGCAGGAACAGGTGGTACATCAGCAACACTTGGCCGCTATATCCGCTATCAGGGATATGACACTAAATTAATCGTTGTTGACCCAGAAAACTCCGTTTTCTACGATTGTTACCGCCAGAATCGCCGCAATATTCTTGGAACTACTGGCAGTAAAATCGAAGGTATTGGCCGCCCACGTGTAGAGCCTTCTTTTATTCCTACTGTTATTGATGACATGATCCAAGTTCCTGATCCTGCGACTATTGCTACCATTTATTGGCTTGAAAAATTACTTGGTAGAAAAACGGGGGCATCAACAGGAACCAACGTTTGGGGTGCTTTGCAGCTCGCCAAACAAATGCATGACAACAATCAACAGGGCGCAATTGTGACGTTACTCTGTGATAGCGGAGAACGTTATCTCGATACGTATTACAACCCAGAATGGGTTCACAATAATATCGGTGATCTCACACAGTATCGAACACAACTACCCAAATTAAACGGTTATGAGTAACATATCTCCTTCAATTTACAGAGGTAGGTATCATGAAACGAGCCGTTGTTGTATTCAGTGGTGGGCAAGATTCCACCACTTGTTTAATTCAGGCACTCCGTCAATATGACGAAGTTCACTGTGTCACTTTTGATTATGGGCAGCGTCACCGTGCTGAAATTGATGTAGCTTGTCGTATCAGCGAAGAATTAGGTGCGGCTGCCCACAAGGTACTGGATGTTACTTTACTGAATGAGCTCGCAATCAGCAGCCTGACGAGAGATAACATTCCCGTGCCAGATTTCAGTGAAAGTGAAAAAAATGGCCTCCCAAATACTTTTGTGCCTGGTCGTAACATTCTGTTTTTAACTCTGGCGGCAATTTATGCCTATCAAGTCGAAGCTGAAGCGGTTATTACGGGTGTTTGTGAAACTGATTTTTCAGGTTATCCAGATTGCCGTGACGAATTTGTCAAAGCACTAAATAAAGCGGTCAGCCTTGGTATTGCCCGTGATATCCGTTTCGAAACGCCCCTAATGTGGTTAAACAAAGCTGAAACTTGGGCACTGGCTGCTTATTATGAAAAACTGGATTTCGTCCGTAACCAAACCCTCACTTGTTATAATGGTATTCAAGGTGATGGATGCGGTGAGTGCGCGGCTTGCCATCTCCGGGCCAAGGGATTAGATAATTATTTAAACAATGCCCAATCCACTATGGCAGATATGAAATCTAAAACACATCTGGGTTAATCAGACCGTTTTATTTAATTAACACTTATCAGAGAGAGGTTCATTGAACCTCTCATTTCGTTGTGTTATCTCTTATAAGATTCCATTTTTTCTCGTAACTCGCCTTCTAAAACAAGCGGTTTTTGAGTTTTTAAATCAATACAGACAAACGTTGTTAAGGCATCAGCAATCACTTTATTATCACTCCTGCGTATAATTTCCTGAAAAAAGATGCCGCTTCTATTACCTAATTCCCGCATGGAAGAGTTTACTTCCAGCTCATCTGTAATCACTGCTGGATGACGATAATTAATATTGATATTTACCACAATAAAACCAATATTCTTACTGTTTAGCCATTCCAGTGTGTCATCTTCAGTCAGCAAATCCCAACGTGCTGCTTCCATAAATTCCAAATAACGTGCGTTGTTAACATGCTGGAAAATATCAATATGGTAGCCCCTGACTTTTATAATCGTGCTCATTGCTATGTTTTCCTTTAAACTCATCCGACCAGATAGAACTTAACAATAGCAAAACAATTTAATTACAATAGTATTTGATGAATTATTCTTGATCAGCATCACAGCCCTCTTGATAAACTTACAATATAAAATTATTAAGGCCTTACAAGAGGGCTTAACACTCAGTAAGTTAATTTACTTCTATTCTTTTCCATAAACATAGGTCCGATACCTTGAACTTCCTGTAATTGTTCTATTGCCGTAAATGGGCCATATTTTTCACGATATTCAACAATCGCCTGTGCTTTTTTAGCGCCAACGCCGTTGAGTTCTTTCGCGAATTCTTCAGCACTTGCCGTATTGATGTTAAGAGTTCCTTTTCCTTGTATTTGCTGGCTTGAGCCTTGTTTTCCTTCCTCTTGCGATTCATTGTTATTAATAGCCGCCTTCTGCTGACTAACGGGTTGTTTCGCTACTTTATCGGTAGCTTCATTCACGGTGCCGGCATGAGATAATGGTATGTTGATACACAAAGCCATAACGAGCGAACTGAATAATATCCTTAAATATTTCATATAAATCCCTCCATGTTTTGTTGACGCAGGAGAGATTGCCATAACAATATTTCCAGACAATAGGTAAGATTTAAATATGCGAAAGGCCACGAAAGTGGCCTTTTTCAATTGCTATTTTGCAAAAACAGTTGTGAGTAACTTCGCAATTTTATTCGAGTTGACCCAGCTTAATATCTGCATCATCACGCAAATTAATTATTAATGATTGCAGCATAATATTACCTGTTTGACTCTGATAAGCTGGCATATATTGTTTAATCTGCTCATCTGTAATAGACCCTGGAACAACTTTATCCAATTGGATAAATACTGTGTTACCAAGCCCATCTTGAGCTAATCCATATTCAGCCTTACCATCTTTAGGGTGAGGCAGAGTGAATGCCACATCAGTAGCCTGATCGTTTTGTGATATGCGTTTTATCACAGTAGGTTCAGCAAACTGAATTCCTGCTGCTTTCAATGCCTGTTCACCTTTACCTTCTTTCAGCGCAGCCAGCAATTTTTCACTATCAACCTGAAGTTGTTTCTCTGCTTTTTGGCGTTTTACCAATTCAGCAACTTCAGTTTTAGCCTGATCGAACGGCTGAACAGTTTCAGGTTTCACATCATCAACACGCACAATAAAGGCTCTGTCACCCTCAACAGAAATGACATCAGAGTTAATGCCTGTTGTCCCTTTATCATCAATCAAATTGCCAGAGAAAATAGCCTGAACAACTTGACTGAAGTTAATATCAGCCGGGATATGGTCACGATCAAACCAGTCAGTGGTTACAGCCTGATAACCTGCTGCTTTCTCTGCTGCTGCCAAAGATTCATTATCATTGGCTGCGGCATCACTTACTTTTCTCTGTAACGCATAAAATGCATCAACCGCTTTTTCCTGCTTAACGATTTTTTCTATTTCCGGACGGACATCTTCCAATGATTTGACAACCTGAGGCTTGATATCGTCCAAACGGAAGATCGCATATCCATTGGATAATTTAACGACACCAGAAAGTTGCCCTTTCTGTGTCAAATTGGCTGACTTAATCTCATTAAGCAGAGAACTTTCCTCCATCCAGCCGAGATCACCACCCTTTTGGGCAGAAAATTTATCTGTCGATTTTTCGGATGCCAATTGACTGAAATCAGCCCCTTTATTTAATTCATCCAAAACCGCTTTAGCATCAGAGTCTGAAGCCAATTGAATAAAACTGAACTTCTTCTGTTCAGACTTAGTGTATTTTGACAGATTGTTTTGATAATATTTTTCAATATCAGCATCAGATACGGTGATATTTTTCAGCTCATCCGCAGCATCCATCTTGATGTAGCTGACTTTTACTTTTTCTGGCACAGTGAAATGTTTGCTGTTCGCAGTATAGTAGTTTTTCAGTTCTTCATCGGTGACTTTTTGCTGTGCTTCAATTGATTTCAATTCAAGAGTCGCAAAACGTACTGTTCTTTCTTGAAAAAGAAGCGCGATTTCTTCTTTGACTTCTGTCGGCAATGCAATTTCAGAACCTATTAACACCTGCTCTAATTGGCGATTAATCAGCTCTTGACGAACCTGCTCAGCAAAGACATCAGGACTCATATTTGAACGAGCCAGCCAATTCAAATAATCCTGATATTTATTGTTATCAAATTTACTGTCAGTTTGAAGAAAAGGTAGGTTACGTATCTCCTGTGCGACTTGCTCATCACTTGCTGATAAACCCAGCTTATGCGCGTATTGTTCAATCAAGGTAGCATTGATGAGGCGATCTAATGATTCGCGTCTAAGCTGTTGTACGGCCTGTTCATTACTCAGCAAAGTTGAGAATCCATCTCCCAGCCTCTCTTGCATAGCATTTTTTTCTTGTTGGAATGCTTGCTCCAGTTGAGCACGACTAATACTTTGGCCATTCACCTTGGCAGCATAGCTACCATTTTCGCCTGACAGGTAGCCTGTTAGCCCTGTCACCAGAAAGGTCAAAATAATTAGAGCCAACACAATTTTAAGCACAGGGCCATTTGCCGCCGTGCGTAGGTTGTCCATCATAAAGACGTAAAACTCCGCTTTAGTGAAAAAGAAACTGTCATATTACGACAATTCAAACGCTAAGAGAAAAAAAGCGCACCAATTGATTGATGCGCTTATATTCTAACCTATCAACATTGCCTAGTCAGTTTAAGTTTACTGCTATGGCAAAGGCGAGGAGCAAGTTTCTCACTCATTAGCCGTTGACAGCATCTTTCAGCCCCTTTCCGGAACGGAAAGCAGGTACTTTTGCTGCTGCAATTTTGATTTCCTTGCCTGTCTGAGGGTTACGTCCCGTACGAGCGGCACGCTCACGCACAGTAAACGTTCCGAACCCTATCAAAGCGACATCATCACCGTCTTTCAATGCATCAGATACTGAAGAAATGAAGGCATCTACTACACGTCCGGCTGCTGCCTTAGAAATATTCACATCAGCAGCAATTTTATCGATCAATTGTGACTTATTCACTCTTATCATCCCCATTTAGTTTTACTAACGTAACAAAAACCGATTTATAACGGATAACACGACAGTCATGCCGTCATACCAATCCTTTCCAGTATTAGCAAGAAATCATGGAACAGCAAAATATTTAATCAGATAATTAGACTAAACTAACTTAATGACACAAAAAAAGCTGGCAAGTCTCAATTTACTTGCCAGCCTATATTTTATATACAGTTCTTGAGTTAGTTCGCTATCTTTGTACTATTTTAGTGATACCACTTCTGCACCAAATGCAGGTTCCTGCAAAGCGATAGCTAAAACATCTTCTATACGTTTAACTGGATGGATTTCCAAATCTTGGATCACGTTCTGTGGTATTTCTTCCAGATCCCGTTTATTTTCATCTGGAATGATGACGGTTTTAACTCCCCCACGATGCGCTGCCAGTAATTTCTCTTTCAAACCACCAATTGGCAGAACTAAACCGCGTAAAGTAATTTCACCCGTCATCGCCACAGCAGCACGAACAGGATTACCTGTCAGGCAAGACACTAATGCTGTGCACATGGCAATACCCGCACTCGGGCCATCTTTTGGCGTTGCACCTTCAGGTACGTGGACGTGAATATCCCGTTTTTCATGGAAGTCAGAACTGATGCCCAGCTTATCTGCACGAGCCCGAACCACTGTTAATGCTGCCTGAATGGATTCCTGCATCACTTCACCTAATGAACCGGTATAGGTCAATTTACCTTTACCCGGCACACTGGCTGTTTCAACCGTCAGCAGATCACCACCGACTTCTGTCCATGCAAGACCGGTCACCTGACCAACACGGTTTTCTGTATCAGCACGACCGTAATCAACACGCTGCACGCCCAGATAATCTTTCAAGTTATCTGCATTGATTTCAATGTGCTTAATCTTCTTATCCATCAATAATGCTTTAACGGCTTTACGACACAATTTAGAGATTTCACGCTCCAGACTACGAACGCCAGCCTCACGGGTGTAATAACGGATAATGCCGAGGATTGCACCATCATCAATGGTTAACTCGCCTTTTTTCAAAGCATTGCGTTCGATCTGTTTTGGCAGAAGATGGCGCTTGGCAATGTTCAGTTTTTCGTCTTCTGTATAACCGGACAGACGAATGACTTCCATACGATCCAACAATGGGGCCGGAATATTCATGGAGTTAGACGTTGCCACAAACATAACATCAGACAGATCATAATCCACTTCAAGGTAATGATCGTTAAACGTCACATTCTGCTCAGGATCAAGCACTTCCAACAAGGCTGCAGCCGGATCACCACGCACATCAGATGACATTTTGTCGATCTCATCCAATAAGAACAGCGGGTTTTTCACTCCAATTTTGGACATTTTCTGAATTAATTTGCCCGGCATGGAGCCAATATAGGTGCGGCGATGCCCACGGATCTCTGCTTCATCATGCACGCCACCTAACGCCATACGCACATATTTGCGTCCGATTGCCCGTGCAATGGAACGACCCAATGAAGTTTTACCAACACCTGGAGGCCCAACCAAACAAAGTATTGGTCCCCTGATCTTGCTGACACGGCTTTGTACCGCGAGATATTCAAGAATACGCTCTTTGACGCGCTCAAGACCATAATGGTCTATATCTAGTACTTCCTGAGCTTTCACTAAATCTTTTTTGACCTTGCTGCGTGCAACCCAAGGAACCTGCACCATCCAGTCAATATAACTACGTATAACCGTTGCTTCTGCCGACATTGGAGACATAATTTTTAATTTCTGCAATTCAGCTTCTGCTTTTTCGCGCGCCTCTTTTGGCATTTTCGCATCTTCGATCTTGCGCTTTAGCGTCTCATATTCATCAGGCGCATCGTCCATCTCACCTAATTCTTTCTGGATCGCTTTCATTTGCTCATTCAGGTAGTACTCGCGCTGGCTTTTTTCCATCTGTTTTTTAACGCGATTGCGGATACGTTTTTCTACCTGTAGAAGATCGATTTCTGATTCCATCATTGCGATCAGATACTCAATGCGCTCAACAACATCAGACATTTCTAAAACAGCCTGTTTGTCATTGATTTTCAAAGGCATATGCGCAGCGATGGTATCTGCTAATTTTGCTGCATCTTCAATACTGTGCAACGATGTCAATACTTCTGGCGGGATCTTTTTATTCAGTTTGACATAGCCTTCAAACTGATTGATGGCGGTTCTTACCAGAACTTCTTGTTCACGTTCATCAACGTCAGGGGATTCAAGATATTCAACTTTCGCATAAAAATACTCGCTATTATCCGTCAGTGTAGTAATGCGAGCACGCTGCAAACCTTCAACCAGAACTTTTACTGTGCCGTCTGGCAATTTTAACATCTGTAAAATAGAAGCCACTGTACCTACGGAGAAAAGATCATTGACTCCCGGCTCATCAGTAGATGCTTCTTTTTGCGCGACCAGCATGACCTGTTTGTCATGATCCATTGCTGCTTCCAGGCAATGAATCGACTTCTCACGCCCAACAAACAGAGGGATCACCATATGTGGGTAAACCACTACATCGCGCAAAGGCAATACAGGGATTTCTATGCGTTCGGAACGCTCAGGATTCATAGAGCTCTCTCTTCATTTATACCCTTCACTTTCAAGCTGTCTCTTTGCTAGCTGCGTTCATTTACCCCGGTCACACAATTCGTTATGCTCTCTGGGATTCATTTACCTGCCACCACGGTGCAACTCAAAATCTATTGGGTACAGCTTTCGCCAGTTTTTAGGAATCTCGTGAAACACGGTTTTCACGAGTTTCACTTCAAAGAATACAAAATATATGGGGACAAGAATCTGACATTCAATAGCCTATATCTGCAAAAAACAAAATGAGGGAAAATCCCTCATTTTTGTTTTTTCAATGCGTATTGATAATCGGCATTCCCTACCCTATTTTCTTCACTCGCCAGAAACTTGGGCATCCGGCTTGCTATATATCAATAATGGGGCGGATTTCTCTTCAACAACCGATTCATCAACGACCACTTTATCTACGTGTTCCATTGATGGCAGGTCATACATTGTATCCAGCAAAACACTTTCAACAATTGAACGAAGACCACGAGCACCCGTTTTACGCGCCATTGCCTTTTTCGCGATGGCAGTCAGTGCTTCTTTTCTGAACTCCAGTTCAACACCTTCCAGATTAAACAGAGCCTGATACTGTTTAGTCAGCGCATTTTTTGGCTCTTGCAGGATCTGAATCAGTGCTTCTTCATTGAGTTCAGTCAGTGTCGCCACAACCGGCAAACGACCAATGAATTCAGGAATTAAACCAAACTTGATCAAATCTTCCGGCTGAACCTGAGACAGCAACTCACCTTCTGTTGCTTTCTCCGATTCACCTCTAACTGTAGCACTAAAACCAATACCTGAACTGACATTCAAACGCTGGCTGACAACTTTGTCCAAACCTGCAAACGCACCACCGCAGATAAACAAGATCTTGGAAGTATCAACCTGCAAAAATTCTTGTTGTGGATGCTTACGGCCACCTTGAGGCGGAACCGCTGCGACAGTGCCTTCTATCAGTTTCAATAAGGCCTGCTGAACCCCTTCACCGGATACGTCACGAGTAATTGAAGGATTGTCAGATTTACGAGAAATCTTATCTATTTCATCAATATAAACGATACCACGTTGTGCTTTCTGCACGTCGTAGTCGCATTTTTGCAGAAGTTTCTGGATAATATTTTCTACGTCTTCCCCGACATAACCTGCTTCAGTCAATGTCGTGGCGTCAGCCATAGTAAATGGTACATCCAAATAGCGGGCAAGTGTCTCAGCCAGCAGAGTTTTACCGCTACCTGTCGGGCCAACCAGCAAAATGTTGCTTTTGCCTAATTCCACACCATTATTGTTATCCCCATTACGCAGCCTCTTGTAATGGTTATAAACAGCCACTGCTAATACTTTTTTCGCCGCTTCCTGACCAATGACATAGTCATCCAGATGTTGACGAATTTCATGAGGAGTAGGCAATGTGCTACGCTCACGATGTGGTACTAGCTCTTTAATTTCTTCGCGAATGATATCATTACATAAATCGACACATTCATCGCAGATATACACTGACGGGCCGGCGATTAATTTCCGGACTTCATGTTGGCTTTTTCCGCAGAAAGAGCAATACAGCAGCTTTCCTGAACCGTCTTTGCGCTTATCTGTCATCAGTCAACCTCACTTTATGAGCTGTTATCCCAGCTTATCTGGCATAACAGAAAAAACGCTGTCATTACTCCGCCTAGTTTAACGTCAACATAAAGAAGCGCCCAGAAAAGACTAGCGCCGGAGTAATAAAGTAATTGTCAATAAATTAGTTGCGCTGGGTGAATATACTATCAACCAGTCCGTATTCTACGGCCTCTGCAGCTGATAAGAAACGGTCACGTTCTGTGTCCACAGCGATCTTATCAAGTGGTTGCCCTGTATGTTTTGCCATTAATTCATTCATACGGGCTTTAACCTTGAGTATTTCTTGTGCATGGATTTCAATATCAGTTGCCTGCCCCTGGAAACCACCTAATGGCTGGTGGATCATAACCCTGGAGTTCGGCAGACAAAAACGCTTGCCTTTTGCTCCAGCAGTCAACAGAAATGCCCCCATTGAGCAGGCCTGTCCCATACAAATGGTACTCACATCTGGCTTGATAAATTGCATCGTGTCGTAAATAGACATACCAGCAGTAATAACCCCACCCGGCGAGTTGATATATAAATGAATATCTTTTTCTGGGTTTTCTGCTTCCAAGAATAACATTTGGGCGGCAACCAAGTTCGCCATATGATCTTCAACTGGCCCTGTCAGAAAAATAATACGGTCTTTTAATAAGCGGGAGTAAATATCAAATGCACGCTCCCCACGCGCTGTTTGTTCAACCACCATCGGCACCAAAGACATGTTAGGTGCATATTGATCTTGCTTGCCACTGTATGACATTTCCGTCTCCTAATAGAACTCACGCTGGTGCCATTCATAACTGATTCTACTTGAGATAAGCGATGATGACCATGATCCAAAGTTAACTAACAAGGGGCTTTTCCCCTCTAAAAAGTAGTAAGCTCTTACATAATAGTAAGAAAGGATATGAGGTTAAATCTGTTTTTTTCAAGAAAAATAAAAAAAACCCGCAAGCTAAGCCTGCGGGTTTACTTCATTGAGAGTGAGATTTCATCATCTCAGGCAATCAATAAATGAAACTTATGCCAGTTGATTTTGGTTCATAAGATCATTGAAGCCAGTTTCTTTTTCAGAAATTTTAGCTTTACTCAGAACAAGTTCAACAGCCTGCTCTTCCAGAGCAATGTTGCGAATGTTGTTCATCATTTCTTTGTTTTTGCTGTAGTATTCAACAACTTCTTTTGGATCTTCATAAGCAGCAGCCATCTCTTCGATCAGTGCGTTAACACGCTCTTCTTCGACTTTCAGCTCATTACTGCTGATAACTTCACCTAACAGCAAGCCAACAACAACGCGACGCTTTGCCTGCTCTTCGAACAGTTCACGTGGCAGTTCCAGTGCTTGTGTTTCATTGCCGCCAAAACGCTGAGCTGCCTGACGACGAAGTACATCAATTTCACCGTCAACAACTGCCGCCGGAACGTCAATTTCGTTAGCCTTAACCAGACCATCAAGAACCTGAGTTTTGATGCGGTTACGAACAGCATTTTTCAGTTCACGTTCCATGTTCTTACGAACTTCAGTACGCAGACCTTCAACAGTGCCATCCGCGATACCAAAACGATTGATGAACTCTTCAGTCAGTTCTGGCAGTTCACGTTGTTCAACTTTCTTCAAGTTGATCGCAAACTTCGCAGCTTTACCTTTCAGGTTTTCTGCATGGTACTCTTCTGGGAAAGTCACATCGATAGTAAATTCTTCACCTGCTTTGTGACCAACGACTCCATCTTCAAAACCAAGAATCATACGGCCCTGGCCCATTGCCAGAACGAAATCAGCTGATTTACCGCCTTCGAACTCTTCACCATCAATAGAACCAGTGAAATCAACAGTTACGCGATCTTCCGCAGTTGCTGCTTCATCAGTTTCTTTCCAGTTCGCCTGCTGCTTACGCAGGGTATCCAGCATGGTGTCAACGTCTGCGTCTTTAACTTCAACGACAGGTTTTTCAACTTCAATTTCTTCCAGACCTTTCAGTTCGATTTCTGGATAAACTTCAAACTCAACTGCATAAGTGAAGTCTTCTCCATTTTTGAACTGTTCTGGTTTGTAGCTTGGAGCGCCTGCTGGATTAATTTTCTGCTCAATGATCGCATTGATGAAATTACTTTGCATCAGATCACCCAGAACATCCTGAAGAACAGAAGCGCCATAACGCTGCTCAACGATCTTCATTGGCACTTTGCCTTTACGGAAGCCATCAATACGGACTTTCTTTGCTACATTAACCAGTTCACTGCTAACTGCTTTTTCGATATCGGCAGCAGGAACGGTGATTGACACACGACGCCCAAGGCCTTGAGTGGTTTCAACAGAAACTTGCATCTTGTTACCTCAAAAAAATCATAGTGCTCGGTCAACTTCAGAATGACTGCAATGCTTAAAAAAGCGGATTGCAGCACTCTTTAAGAACCGGGGCGGTCGCATTTAATAACCGAGAATCCCTGTGATCAGAAGCGTCCCGAAACCATTCTAAAAATTTAGACGCAGCATTATAGCGACGCAGACAGTATGAGTCGAGAATTGCAGACAAAAGCATGCATGATTCGTTGACTTATGTGATAAACGTTACTCAATGACTCCGTCACGATACTGTTTATGCAATATTTATATAAACAAAAATACAGCCCGAAGGCTGCCATCTAAAATTAAATCCAGATTAATAAAATAAAACCAGACAGGCTATTGGATTATCGATAAAAATCATAAGCTTGATGTCGTTGTACTTCCTCCACGACACGCTGGGGAAACCAAAACTGTATCTCCCAATTCTGCCCATTCCTTTTCCGTATAAGTATGAAGTGCCAAAGCATGTACGCCTTCTTCCAGCTCTTTAACCAAAATACTATATACCGAGCGGTGGCGGCTGAGCATTCTTTGTTCAACAAACTCATTGCTTACCACAATAACTTTAAAATGGCTTTCAGAACCTGCTGGCACATTGTGACGATAACTTTCATCGATCACTTCCAGATGAGAAGGCTTAAATGCCGCCCGTAACTTTGTTTCTATTTCCTGACGAACCATCTCATTCTCCTTAATCACCAAAGGTTATTTATCAACCACATCATTGATTCTAGTTTATTTCCCATAATTTATAACTTCGGGGATAACCAAATCTCTTTAACAGAATTGTCTTGCGGTATTTCTCCCTGAGTTTCAATCATCAGGGATATGCCGTCACCAATGGCAATGCTATGATTACGGCTGTTTATACTACTGTATTAATATGTCGGATACTCGAATCTTGAATTGAGAAAACCTAAATGCTAAAGAAAATATTTATTCCATTGATTACGCTTTTCTTTTTAACTGGTTTATCTGGCTGTGCAGACTCAGGTAATACACTGGCTATTCAGCCTAAAATTACCCTGCCACCAGCAGACCCAACGATGAAAGCGATTACAATCAATATTAGTGGGGTCGACCATCGTCAATCTCAAGCCCTGGCCCAAATTAATCGCGATGCACGATTAGTCACGTTAGTCCCTTCCCGCGACTTACGCTTTTTACTTCAAGAAGCACTGGAAAAGCAAATGGTAGCTCGCGGCTATATGATTGGCTCTCCCTCTAATGCCAATTTGCAAGTCATTGTAAATCAGCTCTATGCCAACGTAAAAGAAGGCAGCCTGCGTCATGATATTTCAGCAAAAGCAGAGATCTCCATTGTTGTTTATGCTCAGGACGGTAGTAAACAGATTAAAAACTATCGTACTAGCTACAATGTCCAAGGGCCATTGAGTGCAACAAACGCAAAAATTGCTGACGCCGTAAATACTGTCTTATCTGATGTGATCGCAGACATGGCTCAGGACTCCTCAGTCAGCACCTTCATTAAACAAAACGTTCGCTAACCGTATAATAAATAGACTTTCTGCCTGACTCTGGAAAATCAGATAATATGCAGAAAGTTTTTGGAAGGCTCATGACTAACCATAGTTATTTAAACCTATCTGTATTACGCAAATATCTGACCCTTCTATTACTGGGCTTTGCCTCAGGTCTGCCTCTTGCACTCACAGCAGGAACATTACAAGCATGGATGACTGTCGAAAATATCGATATACGAACTATCGGTTTTTTCACTTTGGTTGGTCAAGCCTATGTTTTTAAATTTCTCTGGGCACCCGCAATGGATCGATATTCCCTTTCATTTTTAGGGCGTCGGCGGGGATGGATGCTCATTACTCAACTTTTATTGGTTGTCAGTATTGCTGCGATGGGATTTCTTCAGCCATCCCAGCATTTATGGTGGCTCGCTGCATTAGCTGTTACTGTTGCATTTTTTTCAGCTTCCCAAGACATTATTTTTGATGCCTACAAAACAGATTTACTAAAACAGGAAGAACGAGGTTCAGGGGCCGCTGTTTCTGTGTTGGGGTATAGGCTGGCTATGCTGGTATCCGGTGGGCTCGCTTTATTGATGACTGTCTATATCGGCTGGCAAAATATGTATTGGATTATGGCAGGTCTGATGCTGATTGGTGTTTATGCCACTCTGATAGCCAAAGAACCAGAAATCAGTAATGCACCGCCAAAAACATTACATCAGGCAGTATTCGAACCCTTGTCTGATTTTTTCAGCCGAAATAATGCCTGGCTTATCCTGTTATTGATTGTGCTGTATAAACTGGCTGATGCTTTCGCTCTTTCACTTAGTACTACCTTCCTCATTCGTGGTGTTGGTTTCAATGCTGCTGAAGTTGGCATGATCAATAAAACGCTCGGACTTGCTGCTACCATTGTCGGCGCATTGTACGGCGGCTATTTGATGCATAAATTGAGCTTGTTCCGTGCCTTGATGATATTTGGCATTCTGCAAACCGTTTCAAACTTCGGATATTGGATACTTGCTGTGACGCCTAAAGACATCTATACAATGGGTGCGGCTGTTTTTCTGGAAAATATCTGCGGCGGTATGGGAACAGCGGCATTTGTCGCACTATTGATGACACTGTGCAATAAATCATTTTCAGCAACACAATTCGCTTTGCTTTCTGCATTAGCAGCAGTTGGTCGGGTTTATGTTGGCCCCGTAGCAGGGTGGTTTGCGGAAGCACACGGTTGGCCGATGTTTTATCTGTTCTCTGTTGTGATTGGATTACCGGGGCTTGCACTGTTGCTCATCTGCCGTAAGACGTTAATTTACACTCAGGAAAATGATGGTTTTATTTCCCGGACATTATTTGGCAATCATTACCGATTAGCTTTTATTGCCATGATATGTGCCGCCCTTCTCTTTGTCGTTTGGCTAATATTAAACATTCTAATATTCCTTGTTAGTCATATAGCTATTTATTTACCTTTAGCTTTTCAGGCCTATCTCCTAAATATTAATCATATCAGTGATGTGATATCGCCTATGTTGTCATGGGGCGTGGCTATTGGGGCTTTTGGTCTGGTTCTGGGGGGAATTCTGGATTATTTGGCGTTGAGAAGAACTAACCTCGCTTAGGATGTTCCTCAAGTAAATACGCTGGCAAATTTTCGTTAGTCAACGCTATTACACCTATCTCTTACAACAGAAGGCTAACAAAGTTCAGTCTTCTGTTGCTTTTTTTAGTGACAAACTTCACAAGTAAAATAAAAAACTACCATTATGTGACTCAAAAAACATCTTTTTCAGGATGGAATTATTTATATTCGAACTAACAAATATTATTATTTGAACGTATTTTATTTCGAACTATTCGAAATATCTTTAACCACCTTAAAAGCATATAAAGGGAATTTATGAAAAGACATATTTTAACACTCTCCGCAGTTGCTACTGCCTTGGTTTCTGCTTCAGCTTGTGCGGAATACCAGTGGGGGTTTGCTAATGTCAGCATGAACTACCTTGACTGGAACAAGCACACCACACAAAAAACCGGGCAAACCTCGCATAAAGATGATTTCGCTTATCTGGAACTAGAAGGTGGAGCAGGCTTTAACTGGGGCGAACTCTATGGTTTCGCTGATTTAGAAAACCCATTTAACAGTAAAAATGCTCAACCAGGTGATAACCAACGTTATACCTTCAAAACAACAGGTCGCTTCTATTTGGGGGATACCGGTTTCAACCTTTATGGTCACGTCTATGGAACCTATTCATTACCAGGCAAAGCGAATGGCGGAAACTTCCATGAAGTCAACACACTTTACGGATTGGGCTACAACGCTAATCTTGCAGGACTTTGGTTCAAGCCTTTCGTCGCACTGCACTATGTTGACCAAACTTTCTACTCAGGAAACAACGGTTATGTTGTAGGTTGGGTTGCCGGGTACGATTTCAGCCTTTGGGAACAAAAATTCAGCGTTACAAACTGGAATGAAATTGAACTGAACCGCAATCAGCGCTACGGCAACGGCGGACGCGAAGGCGTGAATGGCGCTATCGCATTGTGGTGGACTCCGCATCCTTCTTTTACAACCGGCATTCAATACCGTTATGCAGATAACAAATTGGGAGAAGATTTCTGGCAGGATGGTATTGTTTATAGTGTAAAATATAACTTCTAGATATTAATTTAACCCATGGGCAGCCTCTGGCTGCTCATTGAGTCCAATAAATAGTAGTTATCCTATTATCCGGAAAGTATTTTTAGGCATTTTTCCTTTGATTTCTATCAATCTTTTCTTTTAAAAAAGAGAACGTTAATCTAAAATAACTGTCTATTTTGATTTCTTGGTTAAAATAACGACCCGAAGTTAACTTTTTGTTAAATCTCACACTACATGTGATCCCTCTAACATAAAAAGCCTACAAGCTAACCTGCTTCTATTACAATTGTTTACACTCCGGTAACCATACCGTAGAATGCCCCCACTGATGAAACGACAATAAAGCTTTTGTTATCTGGGGTCGCTCAATGAGACTTATGAAATACAAAAAAACTATTGGGTTATCGTCACTACTCGCAGCCACTTTAATGCTAAGTGGTTGCGATATGGTATTGATGAATCCCAAAGGGGCGATCGGCGCCGAGCAAAAAACGCTGATACTAACAGCGTTTGGCTTGATGCTGATCGTTGTTATTCCTGCTATCGTAATGGCAATTATTTTTGCTCTACGTTACCGGGAAGCCAACAAATCTGCAACTTATCGTCCAAACTGGGCACACTCAAATAAAATTGAGCTTGTCGTCTGGACAGTGCCTATCTTGATTATCATCACTTTGGCAACGATTACATGGAAAACGACTCATGAACTCGATCCATATAAGCCATTGGACAGTGATGTAAAACCGGTGACGATCGAAGTTATTTCCCTTGACTGGAAATGGCTGTTTATCTATCCGGAACAGGGTATTGCAACCGTAAACGAAATTGCATTCCCGAAAGATGTTCCAATTAACTTCAAAATTACTTCTGACTCTGTGATGAACTCTTTCTTCATCCCACAGTTAGGTGGCCAGATTTATGCAATGGCAGGTATGCAGACAAAACTGCACTTAATTGCTAACGAATCAGGTAAATACGATGGATTCTCAGCAAGTTACAGTGGTCATGGCTTCTCAGGCATGAAATTTACTGCAACAGCAACTGATGATCGTGCAGGTTTTGAAGAGTGGGTGCAGAAAGTTAAAGCATCACCTAAAACCCTGGATACCGTGCAAGCATTCAATGAGTTGGCTAAACAAAGCCAAAACAACCCAGTTGAATACTTCTCAAGCGTGAAACCAAAACTGTTCCAAGAAACCATTGCTAAATTCATGGGTGACATGGGTCATGGTGGTATGCATGGCATGGCAAATCATGGCAAAACAGAACATGGTGAAGCTGCGGGTCATAATATGAATATGAGTCAGCCGGCTCATTCAGGTGTTGAGGAATAAAGGCATGTGGGGAAAATTAACACTGGATGCGGTCCCATTACATGAACCCATTATTGTGGTGACATTGCTGGGGATCCTGCTTGGGGGGTTGGCTGTTGCTGGTTCCCTGACTTATTTCCGTAAATGGAAATGGCTCTGGAGTGAATGGTTAACCAGCGTTGACCATAAGAAAATTGGTGTCATGTATATCGTCGTTGCTATGGTAATGATGGTTCGTGGCTTCGCTGATGCTATCATGATGCGTGGACAGCAAGCCCTCGCTTCCGCTGGTGAAGCAGGCTTCCTGCCCCCGCACCATTATGATCAGATCTTTACCGCTCACGGCGTTATCATGATTTTCTTCATGGCGATGCCTTTTGTTGTCGGTCTGATGAACATCGTGGTTCCTCTGCAAATCGGGGCTCGCGACGTTGCATTCCCATTCCTGAACTCCTTGAGCTTCTGGTTATTTGTTGTCGGTGTCGCACTGATCAACATCTCTCTGGGGGTAGGTGAGTTTGCACAAACAGGTTGGCTGGCATATCCACCGCTATCGGGTCTGGAATATAACTCGGGAGTTGGGGTCGATTACTGGATATGGAGTCTGCAGCTCTCCGGTGTAGGTACATTGCTGACAGGTGTTAACTTCTTCGTGACCATCCTGCGCATGCGCGCACCCGGTATGTCCATGATGAAACTCCCTGTATTTACCTGGGCTTCACTGTGTACTAACGTACTGATCATTGCTGCGTTCCCAATCCTGACAGTCACTATTGCACTGTTAACTCTGGATCGTTATCTGGGCACCCATTTCTTTACCAACGATATGGGCGGCAACATGATGATGTACATCAACCTGATTTGGGCTTGGGGTCATCCTGAAGTTTACATTCTGGTTCTGCCTGTCTTTGGTATCTTCTCAGAAGTCACTGCAACCTTCTCGAAAAAACGCCTGTTTGGTTATACCTCACTGGTGTGGGCGACAATCGTTATTACCGTCCTGTCGTTCATTGTATGGCTGCACCACTTCTTTACCATGGGTTCCGGCGCGAATGTTAACGCCTTCTTTGGTATCGCCACGATGATTATCTCCATCCCGACCGGGGTTAAGATCTTCAACTGGCTGTTCACCATGTACCGTGGTCGCATTGAATTCAAAACCCCAATGCTGTGGACTGTTGGCTTCCTGGTCACCTTCTCCATTGGTGGTATGACCGGCGTTCTGCTGGCAGTACCGGGTGCGAACTTCGTTCTGCACAACAGTCTGTTCCTGATTGCTCACTTCCATAACGTTATCATCGGCGGTGTGGTATTCGGTTGCTTCGCAGGTACAACTTACTGGTTCCCGAAAGCATTTGGTTTCACTCTGAATGAAAAATGGGGTGTCCGTGCATTCTGGTTCTGGATCACGGGTTTCTTTGTTGCCTTTATGCCGCTGTATGCACTGGGCTTCATGGGTATGACTCGTCGTCTGAGCCAAGACATCAACCCAGCATTCCACCCTTTGCTGGTGGTTGCCGCTGGTGGTGTTGTCTTAATCGCCTTGGGTATTCTGTGTCAGGTTATCCAGTTCTACGTTAGTATCCGTGATCGCAACCAAAACCTCGACCTGACTGGTGATCCATGGGGTGGCCGTACTCTGGAATGGTCAACTTCATCTCCCCCACCGTTCTATAACTTTGCTGAAGTTCCACACATCCAAACTCGTGATGCATGGTGGGATATGAAAGAAAAAGGCATTGAATATAAGCGTCCTGCTAAATATGAAGAAATTCATATGCCTAGAAATACAGGCGCTGGCGTGATCATCAGTGCATTCTGTCTGGTCTTCGGCTTCGCGATGATCTGGCATATCTGGTGGATGGCTATTGCAAGTTTCGCTGGCATTATCATCAGTTGCATCGTGAAAAGCTTTGATGAAGACGTTGATTATTACGTTCCTGTAGCTGAAGTCGAGAAAGTTGAAAGTCAGCGTTACGAAGAACTGAGAAAGGCAGGTGTGAAATAATGTCGACTCAAACCCTTAATAACACAGCCGCCCATGACGCTCATGGGCACCACGATACAGGAGCCAACAAAGTATTTGGTTTCTGGATCTACCTGATGAGTGACTTGATTCTGTTTGCAAGTCTGTTCGCTACCTATGCAGTGCTGGTTAACGGCACTGCGGACGGCCCAACAGGTAAACAGATTTTTGAACTGCCATTTGTGCTGGTTGAAACCTTCCTGCTGTTGTTCAGCAGTATCACCTACGGTTTCGCCATGCTGAGCATGAACAAAGGTAAAGTTGGTCAAGTTAACCTGTGGCTATTTGTTACCTTCCTGTTTGGCCTTGGCTTCGTTTCAATGGAAGTGTATGAGTTCCATAAACTGATCACAGAAGGCTTTGGCCCTGATAAAAGTGCATTCCTGTCTGCTTTCTTTGCACTGGTTTCTACTCACGGCCTACACGTAACCTTCGGTCTGGTTTGGAACATTATTCTGATGATTCAGGTTTCACGCCGTGGCCTGACTGATGTCAACCGTACGCGTCTGAACTGCCTGAGCTTGTTCTGGCACTTCCTCGACGTCGTATGGATCTGTGTATTTACTGTCGTTTATCTGATGGGAGCTATGTAATGAGTCATCCAAATACTTCTCATTCCGGCGCCAGCCACGGTAGTTTCAAAACCTATATGATTGGTTTTGTTCTGTCAGTCATACTGACCGTGATCCCATTCTGGATGGTGATGGATGGTACTGCTTCACACAGCTCAATCCTGATAACAGTAGTCGTTATGGCGGTTATTCAGATCTTTGTTCATTTCATCTGCTTCCTGCACATGAATACATCGTCTGAAGAGCGTTGGAACCTCGTTGCTTTAATATTCACATTACTGGTCATCGCTATTGTTGTTGTTGGCTCTCTGTGGATCATGTACAACCTGAACATCAATATGATGGTTGATTAAGGGTTGATTTGAATGATTAAGCAATACCTGCAAGTGACCAAGCCAGGAATTATTTTCGGGAATCTAATTTCTGCGATTGGTGGTTTTCTACTCGCTTCCAAGGGCGTAATAGATTACCCCTTGTTCTTTGCAACGATGGTCGGGGTATCGCTGGTGGTAGCATCAGGTTGTGTATTCAACAACTATATCGACCGCGATATCGACCGTATCATGGAAAGAACAAAAGAGAGGGTCCTTGTGAAAGGGCTTATCGATCCGAAAATCAGCCTGATTTACGCCTCAGTGTTAGGTATTGCTGGCATAGTGCTGCTCTATGTAGCAGCCAATGCCTTAGCAATGCAGTTAGCTCTCATCGGGTTTATCGTTTATGTTGGGGTTTATAGCCTCTACATGAAAAGAAAATCTGTTTATGGCACGCTGGTTGGTAGCTTATCAGGCGCAGCACCGCCCGTGATTGGTTACTGTGCAGTAGCGGGACATTTTGATACAGGCGCGTTGATTTTATTGTTGATCTTCAGCTTGTGGCAAATGCCCCACTCTTATGCCATTGCTATTTTTCGGTTCAAGGATTATCAAGCAGCCAACATCCCAGTATTGCCAGTGATTAAAGGTATTGCAGTCGCGAAAAACCACATCACTCTGTATATTCTGGCCTTTATGGTTGCTACTCTGATGCTAACTATTAGTGGCTATGCGGGCTATAAGTATCTCGTCGTAGCTGCTGCAGTGAGTATCTGGTGGCTGGGTATGGCATTGTCAGGTTATAAAACCTCCAATGACCGTATTTGGGCCCGTAAGTTATTCCTGTTTTCTATTGTCGCTATCATGTCATTAAGCGTCATGATGTCTGTAGATTCATCAGCATCTCCAGAAAGCCTGCTAACTTACGTCTGGTAATATCAAAGATGACAGGGATTGCCCTGTCATCTTTCCCTTTCCTTTATCTCTTTACTCAATGACGAATTATTTGGCTGCAAACATATCTTTTCAGTTTGCCCCATCCAATTAAGTCAAATGTCATATCAGATTTTTTGAGGTATCCATGAACGATAATAAAATGACTCCGCTTGAATGTCGGGCGACATGGGGTTTAGGTTCCGTTTTCTCTCTGCGAATGTTAGGTATGTTCATGGTCTTACCCGTTCTGACGACCTATGGCTTAGAACTACATGATTCGACAGAGGCACTTATTGGAATTGCTATTGGTATCTACGGATTAACACAAGCAATATTCCAAATCCCATTTGGGTTACTTTCAGACAAAATTGGCAGAAAGCCCTTAATCATCGGTGGACTACTCATTTTTGTATTAGGCAGTATTATTGCAGCACTTAGTGACTCTATCTGGGGCATTATCATTGGGCGCGCCTTACAAGGCACAGGGGCAATATCCGCTGCAATCATGGCATTGCTTTCTGACCTGACCCGCGAACAGAACCGAACAAAAGCCATGGCATTTATCGGCATTAGCTTTGGCATTACATTCGCCTTCGCTATTGTCGTCGGCCCTATCATTACCCACCACATCGGCTTAAATGGCCTGTTTTGGGCAATTGCAGTCCTTGCCAGTTGTGGAATCTTAATCACACTATTCGCTGTTCCAAATACACATAAACATGTTCTGAATCGTGAATCTGGGTTTGCCCGGGGTAATTTTAAACGCGTACTCTCTGATCCCCAATTACTAAAACTCAACTTTGGTATTCTCAGCCTACATACTTTACTGATGTCGAGTTTCGTTGCCCTGCCCCTTATCATGGAAAAAGTGGGGTTTCCCCCGCAACAGCACTGGAAAGTGTATTTAATTACCACACTTATTTCTTTCGTTGCCGTTCTGCCTTTCATTATTTACGCAGAAACCAAACGTCGCATGAAACAAGTATTTTTACTTTGCATCGGTATGCTATTCATTGCAGAAGTCGTTTTATGGTCGCAAGGGTCACACCTTTGGGGGATCTTTGCTGGCATTCAAATCTTCTTTCTGGCATTTAATATCATGGAAGCCATTTTGCCTTCACTTATCAGCAAAGAAGCCCCTGCGGGCTATAAAGGCACTGCTATGGGAGTCTACTCTACCAGCCAATTTCTTGGGGTTGCTTTAGGAGGAATTCTCGGTGGAATGCTTTATGAACTGCAAGGTGCATCATTGGTATTTATGGGCGGGATAGCGCTGACTACGCTCTGGTTTATTATCAGCCTCACATTACGGCAACCTCCGTATGTCAGTAGCATCAGACTTATTCTGCCTGAACAATTGCCCACCCCGGATAGTCTGGAGAAAAAGATATTGGCGCAGGCTGGCGTAAAAGATATCGTCATCGTACCAGAAGAGCTGAGTGCCTACGTCAAAGTCGATACCAAACTGACCAACCGTGCACAATTAGAGCAAATTGTATCATCCCATGAATAACTTGCTGTGTTCGTAACTTTGCTATATCCGTAACAAAGTGGGGTTTACGATTCACAAGATTTATACTTAAAAGTACGGTGAAAGTACGGCGTGTGATGACACCGTGCTATTTTATTTGAAAGATTAGTAATTATTGAAAAGGTTATTAGTGAGCAATTAAGCTGGTATCCTGTTTCAGGAATAACGCATTGAGAGAGGGTTGAATAGCCCTCTCCCATTGGACAAATTCACAATTTCTTGTCGTGTTTCAAAAAATCAGCCTTAAAAATTGCGTCAATTCGTCCCAAAACTCATCTATAGCGGAAATTAGTCACGGAAATTCGTAAACTGGAAAGGCTGCCCTAACTCTGCACCACGAATCAATGCAATGACACTTTGCAGATCATCACGTGCTTTTCCTGTTACCCGCACTTGTTCACCCTGAATCTGAGCTTGTACTTTCAGCTTACTGTCTTTAATCAGCTTCACAATTTTCTTCGCTAACGGTGTATCGATACCTTGCAGCAGCGTAGCCTCCACACTGTATATTTTACCGCTGTGAACCATATTTTCAGAAATATTGAGCACAGAGCCATCAATTCCGCGTTTCGCAAATTTTTCACGCAGAATATCGACCAATTGGTTCACCTGAAAATCAGATTCGCTCGCAATTTTGACTGATTCGTTCTTTTCGTTTAACTCAAAGCTCGCGTTGACGTTGCGAAAATCCCAGCGATTGGTTAACTCTCTTTGTGCGTTTTCTACTGCGTTACGCACTTCCTGCATATCAACTTCTGAAACAATATCGAATGATGGCATTACCCGTCACCTCCTACTAATCAACAAATCGGCATGATAACCGCTTTCCATTATTGGCAAAAGATCTATACTCGGGAGGTTTAGCGATCTTTAGGAATTTTACCCTGTTTTGAGGTCAGTTAGCGTCAAATTAAACATCGAGGTTCCCTATGCAAGCGTCCCTCAAGGAAGAAATATGAAAATAACGATTCTTGGCTGTGGCGCTATAGGTAAACTGTGGCTTGCCGCCTTATCCAAACAGAATTTCTGTGTTCAGGGATGGTTAAGGGTTCCACAACCTTTTGTTTCCGTCCATATCGAAAATTTCAATGGTCAGGCTTTTAATCAACAACTTCCGGCTAATGACGAAAAGCACCTCGCTGAAAGCAAACTACTTCTGGTCTGTTTAAAAGCGTGGCAGGTCTCTGACGCGCTTAATAACCTTGTAGATAAACTTTCTCCCCATTGCCCAATTTTGTTATTACACAATGGCATGGGGACTTTGGAAGAGTTTTTGCCTCTTCCCAATCCGATTTTACTTGGCGTGACTACTCATGGTGCCTATCGGAAAAATGGCATTGTTTATCACAAATCACAGGGTATTACCCACATTGGCTCAGTGACTGCTAATGCCAGTAAACTCAGTGAATTGGCTGATATCTTGCACTGTGCGCTCCCTGATGTGGCATGGCATAATGAAATACATGCCATCAGTTGGATGAAACTTGCCGTTAATTGTGTCATTAATCCACTCACAGTAATCCATGATTGCAAAAATGGTGAGCTACAACATCACGTTACACATATTCAATTACTGTGTGATGAAATTCACCGGGTCATGGAACATGATGGTATCCATACAACCAAACAGACACTCGTTGATTACGTCATGAATGTGATTGAGCAGACATCCGAAAATTATTCATCCATGCTGCAAGATATACGTGCACAACGACATACAGAAATAGACTACATTACCGGTTTCTTATTGCGTAGGGCGCGTACACACGGCCTGCCTGTCACAGAAAATATGGCTGTTTATCATTACATTAAACGCAAGGAGGGAGAATATGAGCGCCTCAGCCCTTATTTGCCTGGCTCATGGCAGTGAAGAAATAGAAGCAGTCACAACAATTGATTTACTTGTTCGAGCTGGAATCGATGTTACTGTGGCCAGCACCGAAACAGAGGGTACTCTCATACTAACCTGTTCACGTGGTGTCAAAATCGTTGCTGATGTTCCTTTAGTTGATGTCGTGGACGAAGATTTTGATGCCGTTGTTCTGCCCGGAGGGTTAAAAGGTGCAGAATGTTTTCGAGACAGTTTACTGGTAGTGGAAAAGATTCGAATAGCACAAAGCCAGGGGAAAATCATTGCGGCAATCTGTGCATCTCCCGCTATTGTGCTGGAATATCATCAACTTTTTCCCATCGGTAACATGACCGGCTATCCCGGTATGCAAGATAAAATTGCACCAGAAAAATGGATTGATAAGCGGGTTTATTTCGATGAAAGGGTTAATTTGCTGACCAGCCAAGGGCCAGCTACCGCCTTTGACTTCGCCTTAAAACTGATTGAGTTATTAAAAGGGAAAGAGAAGGCGGCAGAAGTTGCCGCTCAACTTGTATTACCGCCCGGTATTAATAATTACCAGTAATTAGCTCATTACATAGGCTGCTTTATAAAGCACGTTATAAAAGCAGCCTAATGTTTTTAAGTTCAAATCAAGGCCGATACACTTTCACGTTTTCAAAACCTTGCTCACGCAGGTAAAGTGCCTGTAAACGGCTCATCACGCCACGTTCACAATAGAGCAAATACGTTTTTTCCTTCGGCAAATCGCCAAACTGGGTACTCAGCTTATAAAAAGGTAATGACTGAATTTCAATATCATTCATGCTTAACGGACGATCATCCTGCTCATCTGGAGAGCGGATATCCAGCAACACATCATTGGAGGAAAATTCCATCACCATTTCCACTTCCACAACCTGCTCGCTGGTTTGCTCTGCAATCTGGCGGATATCCAGATTCTGAGCTTCACTCACTGCCCGCTCCAAGACCTCGAAATCAAAATTGTTTTCTTCTGCTTCAATTTTGGCTTTAACCGCTTTCACGGTTGGGCTTTTTGAAATCACACCACAAAACTCTGGCATCGTGCGTGCGAAATCTTCTGTACCAATTTCACGAGCCAATTTAATAATGTGTTCTTTATCATGAGAAATCAGAGGGCGGAGGATCAACGTATCTGAAGCATTATCAATCAGCCTTAAATTAGTCAAAGTCTGACTGGAAACCTGTCCCAACGCCTCCCCCGTGACGATCGCCTGCACACCGTAGCGCTCAGCAACTTTAGAGGCCGCCCTGACCATCATTCTTTTCAGCACAACGCCCATTTGCCCGTCTTCAACCTTTTCCAGAATTTCTGCGACAACAGGCTCAAAATCGACAGCAACAAAACGGACTTTATGGGAACGCCCAAATCGGTTCCACAAATAATGAGCAACCTGCTTCACGCCAATTTCATGGGCAGAGCCGCCAAGATTAAAGAAACAGTAATGTACACGGCAGCCACGACGCATCAACATATAACTGGAAACGCCGGAATCAAACCCTCCAGAAATCAGTGACAGCACATCTTCCTGTGTACCGATAGGGAAGCCGCCGATGCCTTCATGACGGGCTTTAACCAGAATCAATTTGTCCTGATCAATTTCTAAATTGACGGTCACATCAGGATGGGTCAACTTAACTTTGGCGGATTCAATATGCTGATTCAAACCACCACCAACATAGCGTTCAACTTCATTGGAAGTAAAACTGTGTTTGCCGCGACGCTTGGCACGAACACAAAACGTTTTACCGGGCAACAAATGGCCATATGTTTCGTAAGTTTGTTCAAAGATATGATGCAAGTCACGAAAATCTCTCTCTTCTACTTGCAGGATATGATGAATGCCCGGAATACGTGTTAGTGCGTCACAAATTTCTGCACCGAGATTATCATTTTTGACCCGAACTTCGATATTATCCCAATGACGAACAACAGCAATGCCTTCTCCAAATGTTTTCAGCACATTACGGATATTGCTGGCAAGAATTTTAATAAAGCGTAAACGGACAGTTTGGCTCTTGATCGTGATTTCTGGGAATAATTTAATGATAAACTTCATAGTAAGATATAGTAGTCATTCAATGTTGAACTATCACAAACAATGTCCATGATGGTTCTTAAGTGTTCAGTTGGATAGGGTGCAGAGTATAACACCATCTCGCGATATCGACTGTAAAAAAAACAGTGGTAACACATGATTTATTTTTCTTGGTGTAGTAGGGTACTCTGCAATTCTGTAGCGAACTTGCTTTGCTGTAATTCGTTAAATAACCATACGTTAAGTCATTATGTCTAAAGCAAATCAAACATCAGAAACCGAACAAACTCCAGTATTTGAAAGCTCGTTGAAAGAGCTGGAAGAAATTGTTATTCGGCTGGAATCCGGGGAACTCCCATTAGAAGATGCGTTGAATGAATTTGAACGCGGAATTCAACTTGCAAGACAGGGGCAGAAAACTCTTCAGCAGGCGGAGCAACGAGTGCAAATTTTATTGAATCATGACGCACAATCGCCACTTGATGAATTTTCGTCCGATGCTGAGTAAATTTATGTCTGAACAATACGAGACTCCTTTTGAAGAGCACTCTTTTGAGGAAAAATTGCGTGCTTGTCAGCAACATGTCAATGACAGGCTGATAGCGACATTTTCTTCATTACCCTTTTTAAACAGCCCGTTAGGCACAGCAATGCAACACGGGGCGGTATTGGGTGGAAAACGGCTACGCCCATTTTTAGTTTACAGTGTGGGCGAAATGTTCGGTCTGCCTAAAGAGAGTCTTGATGCCGCTGCCCTCGCATTAGAATGTATCCATGCTTATTCATTGATCCATGATGATTTACCCGCCATGGATAACGACGATTTACGCCGTGGTCAGCCCACCTGCCATATCAAATTTGGTGAAAGTCAGGCCATTCTGGCGGGAGATGCCTTACAGTCACTGGCCTTTGAAATTTTGGCAAAACAAGATATGCCGGATGTTGCCTTATCTGACCGCCTTGCCATGATCGCTGAACTGGCAAGTGCCGGTGGTTTTGCCGGGATGTGTGGTGGACAATCACTGGATTTAGAAGCAGAAGGTAAACAGATCGACCTTGCCTCACTGGAGCAGATCCACCGACATAAAACAGGTGCATTGATACGTTCTGCCGCCCGAATAGGGGCTTATAGTGCAGGACAACGTGGTCACGAAGTATTGCCTTTGTTGGATCAATATGCCCAATCCATTGGCCTCGCATTTCAGGTACATGATGATATTTTGGATGTCATTGGCAATACTGAAATTATCGGCAAGCGTCAAGGCAATGACCAACAACTTGGCAAAAGCACCTATCCTGCCTTATTGGGTCTGGAACAAGCCCAGAAAAAAGCCCGGGCTCTGTATGAAGAAGCGATCGCTGCACTCGCAGAGCTGGAAAAACAGTCATATAACACCACAACCTTAAAAGAACTGGCTGGTTTTATCATTGAAAGAAACAGCTAAAAAACAGGCCATATTAATGATCAATTAATATGGCCATTAGTTATATAAAGACCCAATAATCAATAAGAACGTATTATGGAGTGAACCCGGCAATTACACACAGATAATATAGGGTTCTTAATATTCAACTTTCAACGGGTATAGCATTTTATACAGGCATAGCATGAGCATTGATATAGCGAAATATCCAACATTGGCATTGGCGGAGACTCCAGAAGAGCTTCGCCTGCTACCCAAAGACACTTTGCCAAAGTTATGCGATGAACTGCGTCAATTTTTGCTGAACAGTGTCAGCCGCTCCAGTGGTCACTTTGCTTCCGGCCTTGGCGCTATCGAGTTCACCGTCGCACTTCACTATGTTTATAAAACACCCTTTGACAATTTGGTCTGGGATGTAGGCCATCAGGCCTACCCACATAAAATTTTAACCGGACGTCGTGATCGCATTGATACTATTCGCCAGAAAAATGGTCTGCACCCTTTCCCGTGGCGGGATGAAAGTGAATATGACACCTTATGTGTGGGCCACTCATCCACTTCAATCAGCGCCGGCCTAGGTATGGCAATCGCGGCGAAACACGAAGGCAAAGGCCGCAAAACCGTTTGTGTGATCGGGGATGGCGCCATCACGGCGGGCATGGCTTTTGAAGCCATGAACCATGCAGGGGATATTGACCCTGATATGCTGGTTATTCTCAATGACAATGAAATGTCTATCTCTGAAAACGTCGGGGCGTTGAATAACCATCTGGCACAATTGCTGTCGGGCAAGTTGTATACAACGCTGCGTGAAGGCGGTAAAAAAGTCTTTTCCAACCTTCCCCCCATCAAAGAGTTGCTGAAAAAAACCGAAGAACATCTTAAAGGTATGGTCGTTCCGGGAACGCTGTTTGAAGAGCTTGGGTTTAACTACATCGGGCCTGTGGATGGACATGACGTACTGGCGCTGACCCAAACCTTAAAAAATATGCGTGAACTGAAAGGGCCGCAATTCCTGCATATCATGACCAAAAAAGGCCGTGGTTATGCGCCGGCGGAAAAAGACCCAATCAGTTGGCATGCGGTTCCCAAATTCGATCCAAAGACGGGTTCCCTGCCCAAAAGTGTGGACACTCGTCCGACATTTTCCAAAATCTTCGGTGACTGGCTGTGTGAAGAAGCCGTCCATGACAAAAAACTGATGGCGATCACACCGGCCATGCGGGAAGGTTCCGGCATGGTACGTTTCTCCCGTGAATATCCTGAACAGTATTTTGATGTCGCGATTGCCGAGCAACATTCCGTCACATTTGCCGCGGGCTTGGCTATCGGTGGCTACAAACCTATTGTTGCCATTTATTCCACCTTCCTGCAACGCGCTTATGATCAGGTGATCCACGATGTTGCCATCCAGAATTTGCCAGTGCTGTTTGCCATCGACCGTGGCGGCATTGTTGGTGCAGATGGGCAAACCCATCAGGGGGCATTCGACCTATCCTTTCTGCGTTGCCTCCCAAATATGGTGATCATGGCCCCCAGCGATGAAAACGAATGCCGCCAGATGCTGCATACCGGACATCACTATCAAGAAGGCCCTACAGCCGTCCGTTACCCTCGCGGCGCAGGAACTGGAGCCGAACTTCAGCCACTGGAAACATTGCCGATAGGTAAAGGCGTGCTCCGTCGTCAGGGAGAGCGAATTGCGATCCTTAATTTTGGTACATTGTTGCCCTACGCATTGCAAGCGGCTGAAAACCTGAATGCAACAGTTGTCGATATGCGTTTCGTCAAACCGCTGGATAAAGAGCTGGTACTGGATATGGCGGACAGCCATGATTTACTGGTGACTTTGGAAGAAAACGCCATTATGGGCGGTGCAGGCAGTGGCGTTAACGAACTTCTGATGCAGGAAAAACGGCCGATTCCCGTATTAAACCTTGGCTTACCGGATTATTTTATACCGCAGGGAACACAGCAAGAGCTTCACGCTGATTTGGGTCTGGATGCGACAGGTATTCAAAATAATATCGAGAAATATCTGGCTAAATAATCTCTAATAATGGATGAATATTTAATAAAAACATTCATCCATTATTCTCCCCATATCAATATTCACCCTACCAAATTTTACTATTGAGATATTTCATTTAATCCCCTAACACATTCAAAAAACTCATTATAAGAATCAATATTTAATACACCAATCTCTTAAATTCTTCTGTAGCTCTCAAATAACAGAGATTCATTTGACTAAAAATCGACACAATGATAACCATTTAATTGGCATGGTTATTATGTCTGTTATCTATGCAACACAATAGAAACTAACTAAACACTAATAAATATTGAGATTGTATATAATGAATAGTATCAATGTCGTTCCCCATTCACAGCAGCTCTTGTTTAATTCTGATAAAAATTGGCTCGACTGGCGCTGGCAACAAAAAAACGCATTACGTGATGAAGCATCCTTACGTACTGCCTGTGGCGGATGGAATGAAGAAATCACTCAACGTATTCAACAAAATTTGCAAGGCCAGAAAATACAAATCACCCCCTACTATCTCAGCAGGATCTTAGCCACCAACCAATCTGGCGATATCACAACAAACCCTCTCTGGCGGCAAGTCATTCCGTTCTGGAAAGAAGAAAAACTCAATGGTTACGATGGCGAATCTGAAAATTGGGAACTCAATGATGAGATGAAAACCTCTATCTGCCAGCATAAATATGACAATCGCGTCATTTTACGGATGGTAAACGCCTGTAATTCTTACTGCCAATTCTGTTTTGAAGCCCTGAGAACATTGAAAGTTGATTCAGGCAAATCGAATGCCGGACGCAGCTCTTTCCAACAATCGCTCGAATACATTAAAAATACGCCTTCAGTGGAAGAAGTCATCCTGAGCGGTGGCGATCCATTAATGCTGACAGATAACAAACTAGATGAATCGTTAGCTGCCATTCGAGAGATTAGAGAGGATCTGCTGATCCGTGTGCATTCCCGTGCTCTGACATTCAATCCTTACAGAATTACTGATGCTCTCATTGATACGTTGAAAAAACACCGCGTCAATGCCTTTGGTGTTCATGTTTGCCATCCATTTGAGTTGAGCCAAGAATTTCAGTCCGCCATACGCCGCATTCAAAGTGTCGTGCCGATTGTTTTTTCTAACATGCCTTTCCTGCGCGGCATCAATGACAGTGAAGAAATCCTCCACAAACTGTTTATCGATCTGTATCGCATGGGAGTAAAACCTTACTATCTCTACCACTTTATGCCTTTCTCTCCCGGCTCATCGGAATATAAAGCGTCAATTAACGATGCCATCGCCATCATGAACAAACTCAAGCGTCGAGTTTCCAACATCGCCTTACCAGAATATGTCCTGCCACATATGAAAGGAAAATTCACCGTGCCTTTATTTACTAGCCCAGACGAGATGCCTCATTTTGAAACTATCGATGGCAAACGTTATTACCGTTTTATCAACTGGCAGGACGAGCAATGTGAATGGTTGGATAACTAAATTATCCATTATTTTTCAGCAAATTATAAAACCTATTTATTTTAAGGGTGCCAAATGAAACAAAACGCAATTTTGTTTGTTGATATCGATGATGCCAAAATTCCACGCTATAGATATCGGGAAACCCATTTTGCCGCAGCCAAAAAGATGGGGATGGCTTGCCTGACAGCCGCGCTGCAAGGACGCCAGCATACAGAACGTCTATACATAGATAGCGATGATGTTTTCTATCTGGAATCACTGACACAGGAAGCCTTACAGGCTCTTGTCACCACCTTGCAGCAAACCTATACCCTGCGCGGTATTTTATGTTACGCGGGCCAAGCATCTACTCACGGTCAAGTTGGCTGTATTGTTGCAGAGGTTTGTCAAGACATTGGCGTACCAAATGCGTCAGCCTCCGCAATTGCAGCTTGCAACAATAAATTTTTAATGCGTCAGGCTCTGCAAAAGCACGGCGTTAGGTCAATACGTCATGCGCTGTGTCACAGTGAAGAAGAACTCTATTCACAAGCCAAGAAAGTTGGCTATCCCTTAATTGCAAAACCTCCTTTTGGGGCAGCTTCCGTTTTTATCAAAAAATGCCGTGATTGGCCTGAACTTAAAGCACACTATCACGCATTGACAACTTACTATGCTCACTCGGTTTACATCGATTTTATGGGGGATAAACAGGAATGTTTCACCTTAGAGGGTGAAAAACATATCAGCATACCGGGCAAAAGCCTGCTATTGGAAGAATACCTTGAGGGTGTAGAAGGCACAGTCGAATGTGCCATCAGCCAGCACATGGTACATCCGGTTTTAATCAATGAAAAACTCATCCTTACTGAGAAAGAGAACACCGTACTGGAAAACTTGCTGATTTGCCCGCCAGTATCGTTTTCTCCTTCACAGCAGGAACAGATCAGAGACTACGCTATAGCCTGTATAAAAGCTGTCGGGTTGAACTATGCCATTGCGCATCTTGAATTCCGAATGACTAACGATGGCCCGGTCGTTATTGAGATTAATCCACGTCTCGGTGGATTGTTTGTGAATTCATCTTTCCGTGATATTGCCGAATTAGATCCATACCAGCTATATCTCTCCATTCTTTTGCAAGAAGAGGATATTGATACACGGATAAATCTTGCCCAACAACGCGCTACAACAGCTAAACAACATTATTCGATGTTAGCCATGTACCCTGAAAAGAGCGGATATTTTCAAGGCATCAATAACATTGAGCATATGAAAAACCATCCAAACGTGATCGAATGCATTCCGCAACCCGCAGACTGCTACATCAATGCAGAAACCGAAGAACATTACCTGCTCAGATGCTGGGCAAAAGTAGACGATACTTCCGATGCCCATGCCCTACACCAAGAAATGATTGAGCACGTTAACCCTATTATTGTTCCTGTTCCATAAGGTAGCCAAGAGATGCAAATTGCAACTATATCTGCACGTTTGATAAATGAACATTATTGCCACATTCCTCATTTCAGTGAATTTATTTCCTGTGATCCAAAAGAAATAAGAACATTTAAAGAACATTGGAATCAATTGGTATTAGATCAGAACTTTAAAGATTACACCTATAGAGAAAGGCGCATCCTGCGCTATTATTATCATCCCGACACAGGAACCCCACTTCAACTCAATCGGGACACAGAATATCGTTCATCCATCACTTATGACATTGAATACAAAAAAGGGGCCAATCAACTCAGCTATGCGGAAGAGGCGTTTATCACTCACCCGATTATGCAGAGCATCCTGACAACGGATATTGCGATTTTAGGTGATCGACTAACAAAGGCACATCACTATGCGATTGATATTCACCAATTTCGTGTAAAAGCGCAGGCGGGTAAAGAAAGCCCGACGACTTCCGGAATTCATCAGGATGGTCAGGATTGGATCTTTATGCACTTTATCCAAAGCCACAATACTGAACCCGTGATTTCCGAAGTTCACGCCACCGCCCATGAAGCGCCTCCTTTATTACACACCGCAATGGGACACTTTCTTGAAACACTCGCAATAAATGATAAACAACTTTATCATCGAGCAAGCAATGTTCGACAAGTATCTCCTACAAATGCGGCATTTCGGGATCTCTTGCTGGTGACTTTCCGGCAACTCCCTGAATAACAAGAGAGCTAATAATAATGTCAAGTCAGGAAAATAGTTTGAATTTGCGTTGGTCAAGCCTTAATGCCTTATTGATCGTCAGTGCCCGGTTTGTTTCTGATTTTGGTGCATTCCTGAATATGGTGGCGCTATCCACCTACGTTTACCTGCTCAGTAATAGCGTCATGCACGTCAGTATTTTTCTTGCCTGTCGTGTTGCTGGCGGCATCATCGCCAGCCTGATCGGAACACCATTTTTCAGACGATTTGCGGGAAGATGGCCACTGGTCTTTTTTGATCTGGTACGTGTCATTTTGCTGTCTCTGCTATTGGTGATCCCCACATCACAGCAATTACTGATCTTACCGATGATTGCCTTCGGCATTGGCTTAGGCAACTCAATGTTTGCTATCGGGTTAAACAGCCAACTGCCCTATTGGGTACACGCCTCCCAACGCATTTCAACTAATTCCTGGTTAACCTCTGTCGCTGCTACAGGAGCTGTATTTGGTAGCCTCGTCTCGGGGCTGCTGGTCGCAAGCAGTGGTTATGAAATGGTTTTCATTGTCAATATCATCACTTATCTACTGGCGGCTATCCTGATTATGCCCCTGCGTTTTCTCTCCTTACCGGAGCAGAAAATATCAAGAGAACTGGGTAACGAATGGCGCGAGTTGCGTCTTGGTTTGCGCAGTGCTCCCATGCTGGCAGGAATGCTGTTTCTCAGCCTGGCCGACACACTGGGCAGCGCCGCCCATAACGTTGGTTTCCCCATCATTTCGAAACTCCTGACACCTGATAATGCCAGTACCACAATGGGATTATTGCTGGCGACATGGGCGATAGGGAAATTTAGTGGCGCGAGATTAACTAGCTATCTGCTGCGTAGCCGCAACCTCTTGAGAATGGAAAAACTGTTCTTTATCGGTGTCGCTCTGATGTCGACCGGATTTATCCTCACCTTTCAACAAAGCAGCGTATTCTGGCTACTGACATTTACAATCTGGGCAGGCATGGGTGATGGGATCGCGGAAGTCAGCCTGATTTCACGGGCACAAAGCGAGCCGGAAAACTTACGCCTGCCGATTTTTAGTTTGCTGACGCTGTTGCAGATGACAGGCTTTGGGATAGGTATGCTACTGGTCGCCCCATTCTACGTCTGGCTGCCACCTTCCATCGTGATCCTGATATTCCACGGATTGCCGCTGACGGTATTGGTGCTGGTCTTAGTATGGAGCCGGCGATTTACTGCAAGCAAAGTGTAATGGTTAGAAATATAATAATCAGCACCGATTAAGAGGATAACTAAAAACATAATACCAAAAATCAAATCTCCTATTCGTAACAGTCCATTCTTGTTTTTTCAGTAATAGCAATATCAAAAATTGCAACAAAGATCACATTTTCATACCCCATGAAACCGGTTACATGGATAGCAAACACCTCTCACATTCCATCTTAAATAAATTCGTTACCCTGCCTACAGCAACCCATTCGAACTGGAGTTATCCCAAGACTTACAGATAACCATGTCACTGGGCGGGTGAAACTAACAAAGCAAAGGCTTGGAAAATAACAGGAATATTAATAATTATTTAAGGTTATATATGAGTCAAATAACCCCTCAGTTAACAAATATGTGGAATAAGAGTCATGACTCATGGTCTGTAAAAGATAAGGAGTTGCGTTTTATATATACAAATAAGGTATTTATTGAATTAAATAATTTACCTGAAGATTTTAATGCTATCGGGTATTCTGAAAAAGAATTACCTATTTCTTTCAATCATCACGTTCACCTTTCTGAAGAACATGACCGTCAGGTCTTACAGTCTATGCAACGAATATATAACTTTTCAAAATGGTAGGAGTGTCAAAGAAACTCAGTCCAAATTTTGCGAGTTTTGATTTTCCAGAAACAAAAAGGCAAAAAAGAGGACTGAGTTATGCTTATC